>JACRNP010000009.1 GCA_016234845.1 Deltaproteobacteria bacterium
CCCGGCTCGCGGCGGTCCCCGGCTGCTTTCCCACCTCGGTGATCCTCGGCCTGTACCCGCTCCTCAAGGAGGGGCTGGTCGACCGGAGGGGGATCGTCGCGGACTGCAAGACCGGCGTCTCCGGCGGCGGACGGGGGCCGGCCCTCGGGTTCCATTATCCGGAGGTCGAGGGGGGCGTCCGGCCGTACGGGCTGCCGAACCACCGGCACAACCCGGAGATGGACCAGGAGCTTTCGCTCGCCGCGGGGGAGAAGGTGGCCGTCACCTTCGTCCCGCACCTGATGCCGATGGTTCGCGGGATCCTCGCGACCTGCTACGCCACCGCGAAGGCGAAGGTGTCGGCGAGGGACGTCGAGGCGGCGTACCGGAAGGCGTACGGCCGGGAGCCGTTCGTCCGGCTGCTGCCGGCGGGACTGCTCCCGTCCACCAAGGACGTGCGGGGGAGCAACTTCTGCGACATCGCCTGGCGGGTCGACGAGCGGACCCGGAGGGTGGTGGTCGTCTCCGCCATCGACAACCTGGTCAAGGGCGCGGCGGGCGCGGCGGTGCAGTGCTTCAACCTGATGGCCGGATTCCCGGAGGAGGAGGGGCTCCGGGCGATGCCCCTGTTCCCGTGACGTCGAAGGCGGGCGACGTCCGGGTGGCGGTGGTGATCCCCGCGCGGTACGCCGCGACGCGGCTGCCGGGGAAGCCGCTGGCCGAAATCGACGGCCGCCCGATGATATGGTATGTCTGGGACAAGGCGAGGCGGGCGAAGACGCCGTCCCGCGTGGTCGTGGCCACCGACGACGTGCGGATCGCCTCCGCGGTTCGCGGGTTCGGCGGCGAAGCGGTCATGACGTCCCCCGAATGCCCCTCCGGCACCGACCGCGTCGCCGAGGCGGCCCGCGGGATGGACGAGGGGATCGTCATCAACCTCCAGGGGGACGAGCCGCTGATGCACCCGTCGGTGATCGACGCGGTGGCCGCCCCGCTGGTGTCCGACCCGGAAGTGGCGATGTCCACGGCGGCGCTGCCGCAGGACGACCCGGCGGAGTTCGCGCGGGCGTCCGTGGTGAAAGTGGTGGTCGACGCCCGCGGGGACGCGCTGTACTTCTCCCGTGCGCCCATCCCGCACTACCGGGACGCGGGCGCGGGGCCGTACCGGAAGCACCTGGGGATCTACGGCTACCGGCGCGACTTCCTTTTCCGCGTGGCGGCGCTTCCGCCCTCCGCGCTCGAAGAGGCGGAGCGGCTCGAACAGCTGCGCGTGCTGCAGGCGGGGTTCCGGATCCGCGTGGTGGACGTTTCGCACGACTCGGTCGGGGTGGACACCCCCGAGGATCTCAAGGCGGTGGAGGAGAGGGTATGCGGGCCGAAAAGGCGATGAAGCCGAAGTTCATCTTCGTGACCGGCGGGGTCGTCTCGTCGCTCGGGAAGGGACTGGCGGCCGCGTCGATCGGCGCCCTCATGGAGTCCCGGGGACTCAAGATCACGATGCTCAAGCTCGACCCGTACATCAACGTCGATCCCGGAACGATGAACCCGTTCCAGCACGGGGAGGTGTTCGTCACCGACGACGGCGCCGAGACCGACCTGGACCTCGGGCACTACGAGCGGTTCGTTTCCTCCCGCACCGGAAAGAAGAACAACTGCACCACCGGAAAGATCTACCACTCCGTCATCACGAAGGAGCGCCGCGGCGACTACCTCGGCGGCACGGTGCAGGTGATCCCCCGCATCACCGACGAGATCAAGCGTGTCATCTACGCGGCGGCGAAGGGGTACGACCTCGCGATCGTCGAGGTGGGCGGAACCGTGGGCGACATCGAGAGCCTCCCGTTCCTCGAGGCGATCCGGCAGGTCAAGGGCGACCGGGGGAAGGAGAACGTCCTCTACGTCCACCTCACGCTGGTCCCCTACATCAAGACGGCGGGGGAGCTCAAGACCAAACCGACCCAGCACAGCGTGAAGGAGCTGCGCTCGATCGGCATCCAGCCCGACGTCCTGCTGTGCCGCACCGACCGGACGCTGCCGAAGGACATCAAGGGGAAGATCGCCCTGTTCTGCAACGTCACGGAGGACGCGGTCATCACGGCGAGCGACGTCGAGCTCATCTACGAGCTGCCGCTGGTCTTCCACCAGGAGGGGCTGGACGACAAGATCATGGAGCTCCTGAACATCTGGGCCGGCGAGCCGCGGCTCGACGACTGGACCCGCGTGGTGGAGCGGTGGAAGAACCCGGTGGGAGAGGTCACCATCGCCATCGTCGGGAAGTACGTGAACCTCAAGGAGTCGTACAAGAGCCTGAACGAGGCGCTCACGCACGGCGGGATCGCCCACCAGGTCCGGGTCCACCACCGGTACGTCGATTCCGAGGAGGTCGAGCGGCAGGGAGCGGATGCGCTGCTCAAGGGGGTCGACGGCATCCTCGTCCCCGGAGGATTCGGGTCCCGCGGCGTGGAGGGGAAGATCGCGGCGGTGCGGTACGCCCGCGAGAACCGGATCCCGTACTTCGGCATCTGCCTCGGGATGCAGGTCGCCGTGGTCGAGTTCGCCCGCAACGTCTGCGGGATGTCGAGTGCGACCAGCCGCGAGCTGGACGGCGAGAGCGAATGCCCGGTCATCGACCTGATGCCCGAGCAGCGCGCGGTGGAGGAGAAGGGGGCGACGATGCGGCTGGGCGCCTACCCGTGCAAGGTCGCGGACAAGTCGCTGGCCCGGAAGGCGTACGGGGCGACCCAGGTCTCCGAGCGGCACCGGCACCGGTACGAATTCAACAACGACTACCGGGAGAAGCTCGCCTCGGCCGGGATGCGGGTCACCGGCGTCTCGCCCGACGACCGGCTCGTGGAGATCGTCGAGATCGGCGACCACCCGTGGTTCCTCGGCTGCCAGTTCCACCCCGAGTTCCAGTCGCGACCGCTGGTTCCCCACCCGCTGTTCCGCGACTTCATCGGCGCATCGTACGCGCGCGCCCGCCACGGATCTCCGTAGGACGGGGCCGAGGATGATCCGGCGGGTGTCCATCGGGGGGCGGTTCGAGGTCGGAGAGGGGTGTCCCCCCGTCTTCATCGCCGGACCGTGCGTCCTCGAATCGCCCGTGCTCGCCTTCCAGGTGGCCGGGTTCCTCGCGGACCTCGTGTCCCGCCTCGACGTCCACGTGATCTTCAAGGGGTCGTTCGACAAGGCGAACCGTTCCTCCAGCGCCTCCTACCGCGGGCCGGGGGAGGAGAAGGGGCTGCGGATCCTGGCGGAGGTGAGGGAGCGGTACGGACTGCCGGTCACGACCGACGTCCACGATCCGCTCCAGGCGGCCCACGCGGCGCGCGTGGTCGACCTGCTCCAGGTCCCGGCGTTCCTGTGCCGCCAGACCGACCTGCTCGTGGCGGCCGGGAGGACCGGGATCCCGGTGAACGTGAAGAAGGGGCAGTTCATGGCGCCGTGGGACATGCGGAACGCGGTGGGGAAGGTCCGCTCCGCCGGAAACGACAACGTGCTCGTCACGGAGCGCGGGACGACCTTCGGCTACAACAACCTGGTCGTCGACTTCCGCGGGCTGCCGGCGATGCGGGACGCGATCTGCCCGGTCGTCTTCGACGCCACCCACAGCGTCCAGCTTCCCGGCGGGGCGGGGACGGTTTCCTCCGGCGAACGGAAGTACGTCGCGCCCCTCGCCCGCGCGGCGGTCGCGGCGGGGGTGGACGGCGTATTCCTCGAGATCCACCCGGACCCCGAAAGCGCCCTTTCGGACGGGCCGAACAGCCTGCCCCTCGCGGAGGTCGAGCCGCTCCTGCGGACGCTCCTCGCGATCCGCTCGGCGGCCGCGGAAGGGGGCGTTCGGTGACCGGCGACCGGATCGCCCGCGCGGCGCGGGTCCTCGCGGTGGAGGCGGCCGCGATCGAGGGGTTGCGGGAGAAGCTGGACGCGCGGTTCGGGGAGGCGGTGGACCTGCTGCGGGTCGCGCGGGGGAAGGTCGTCGTCACCGGGATGGGCAAATCCGGGCTGATCGCCCGCAAGATCGCCGCCACCCTGGCGTCGACCGGGACTCCCGCCTTCTTCCTCCACCCGGCGGAGGGAATCCACGGCGACATCGGGATGGTGGTCCGGGGCGACGTCGTGATCGCCCTGTCGAACTCGGGGGAAACGGAGGAGATCGTCCGCCTGATACCGGTGTTCCGGCGGATGGGCCTCCCCGTGATCGCGCTGACCGGCAACCCGGAGTCGACCCTCGCGCGGTACGCGGACGTGGCGCTCGACGTGGGCGTGCGGGAGGAGGCGTGCCCGCTCGGGCTCGCGCCGACCGCCTCCACGACGGCGACGCTGGCCATGGGGGACGCCCTGGCGGTCGTCCTCTTCGAGGAGAAGGGATTCTCCGAGGAGGATTTCGCGCAGCTCCACCCCGGCGGGGCGCTCGGCCGCAGGCTGCAGACCGTGGCCGACCTGATGCAGGCGGGGGACGCGGTCCCGCTGGTCCCCTCGGACGTGCCGCTGAAGGACGCCCTCCTCACCATCAGCGCGAAGCGGCTCGGCGTGACCGGCGTGGTCGACGGGGAGGGGAGGCTGGTCGGCGTGATCACCGACGGGGACGTCCGGAGGGCCACGTCGGCGGGGGTCGACCTGTACAAGACGACCGCCCGCGAGGTCATGACGTCCTCCCCGAAACGGATCGCCTCGACGGAGCTGGCAGCGGGGGCGCTTCGGAAGATGGAGGAGTTCTCCATCACCAGTCTCTTCGTGTTCGTCCCCGGGGACCCGCACCGGCCCGTGGGAATCGTCCACATCCACGACCTCCTGAAGGCGGGCGTGGGATGACCGGGCCGGTTGCGCGGGGGCGGGCGAAGGAGAAGGCGGCGCGCGTGCGCCTGTTCCTCACCGACGTGGACGGGGTCCTGACCGACGGCGGGATCATCCTCGACGCGGCGGGGGTCGAGACGAAACGGTTCCACGTCCGGGACGGCCACGGGATCAAGATGCTGCAGCGCAGCGGCGTCGCCGTGGGGATCGTCACCGGGCGCACGTCGGAAGTGGTGGCGATCCGCGCGCGGGAGCTCGGCATCGGCATCGTGCGCCAGGGGGTGTACGACAAGACGTCGGCCTGGAGGGAGATCCTGTCGGAGACGGGGATCCCCGGGGAGGAGACCGCGTACGTCGGAGACGACATCGTCGACCTGCCGCTGCTGCGCGCGGTCGGCTTCTCCGCGGCGCCGTCGGACGCCGAGCCGTACGTCCTCGAGGCGGTCGACTACGTTTCCGCCCGCGGGGGGGGGAACGGGGCCGTGCGGGAGATCGTCGAATTCCTTCTCCGCGCGAACGGATCGTGGAACGCCGTCGCGGCGAAATATTTCCCGCCCGGGGGGACGGGATGAACGCCCGTCTCCTCCCGTGGGCCCTGTTCGCCGCGGCCGTCTTCGCCCTCGCGGTCCGGTCGGGGTTCCCGGACAAGGGGGCGGGCGCTCCGCCCGTCCCCCCGCCGGCGGTCACCGCGCCGGACCGGGGGCCCGATATCCGGCTCTGGACGGTCGAGGTACGGGAGTCGCACGACGACGGGGGGTGGAACCGGCTGGTCGCCGCGGAGGCGGTCTACAGCTACCTCCGGAAGACCGTCGAGGGGACGGACGTGACGGTCTCGATCGGGACCGGCGAGTCGACCCGGGGGGCCGTCCTTCGCGCGCCCGGCGCGTTCTGGGACCTCGACGGGAAGACCGTCCGGCTGCCGGACGGCGGGAGCGCGCGGCGCGAAGGAGGGTGGAGCGGGGAGCTTTCCTCCGCCACGTTCGACCTCGCCGGGAAGACCTTGCGGGCGACGGGGCCGGCCGCGATCACCGGCCCGGGATTCACCGTCGCGGGGACGAACCTGGAATGGCGCTGGGCGGACGGGAAGATCACGATGGACACGCCGAAAAGCCGCATCGCCCCGGCGGGGCGCCCCGGGCGGAAGGGGTGAGGCGATGAGGATCCGGCGGATCGCGCTCGCGTCGCTTCTTCTCGCGGCGGCCGCGGCCGGGCACGCCCGGGCGGAGGAGGCGAAGGGGGTGTCCGCGCGGGAGCTCGGGGGCCGTCCGATCGAGATTTCCGCCGACCGGGTGAGCGCCGACAGCGTGCGCAACTCGGTGACGTTCGAGGGGAGCGTGGTGGCGCGCCAGGGGGAGATGACCCTCCACTCGAACCGCCTGTTCGCCGAGTACTCCAAGGAGGCGGGAGCCATCGAGCGGATCGAGGCCGAAGGGGACGTCCGGTTCGTCCAGGAGGGACGGGAAGCCCGGTCCGCCCGCGCCACGTTCTTCAATTTCGAGCAGCGGGTCGTGCTGTCCGGAGGGGCGAACCTGCGCCAGGGGGAGAACGTCCTCCAGGGGGAGACGCTCACCATCTACCTTCGCGAGAACCGGTCGGTCGTGACCGGCGGCGAGGGGGGAGGCCGCGTCAAGGCGGTGATCAATCCCAAGGGGATGATGGAGCGCCCCTCCAGGTGACGCCGCTGGAACCCATCTCCGCCCACCCCCACCGGCGGCGGGAGGACCGGGACGGGAAAACGCTTTCCGTCGCCGGCCTGTTCAAGCGGTACCGGCGCAGGGAAGTCGTGAAGGGGGTCTCGCTCGAGACCCGTTCCGGCGAGGTCGTGGGACTCCTCGGGCCCAACGGCGCCGGGAAGACGACGATCTTCTACATGATGGTGGGGCTCATCCGGCCCGACGGCGGCGAGGTGATCCTGAACGGCGTCGGCGTGACCGGACTGCCGATGCACCGCAGGGCGAAGATGGGGCTGGGGTACCTGCCCCAGGAGCCGTCGGTCTTCCGGAAGCTCTCCGTCCGCGACAACATCCTCGTATTCCTCGAAGAGACCGGGTATTCCGCGGGGGAGCGGAAGGACCGGCTCGACGCGCTCCTCCGGGAGATGCGGATCGCCCACGTCGCCGACACCATGGGGTACGCCCTCTCCGGGGGCGAGCGACGCCGGGTGGAGATCGCCCGGTCCCTCGTCCTGTCCCCCGACTTCCTCCTCCTCGACGAGCCGTTCGCGGGGATCGACCCGATCTCGGTGGCCGATCTCCAGCAGGTCATCCTCGGATTAAAAGAGCGCGGCATCGGGGTTATAATAACGGATCATAACGTGCGCGACACCCTCAAGGTCTGCGATCGCGCGTACATCATTTCCGAGGGGGAGATCCTGCTCTCGGGAACTCCCGGGGAAATCGCCGCTTCGGAGAAGGTGCGGGAGATTTACCTGGGGGACGGTTTCTCCCTCTGAACGCGTGAAGGGGTCTTGATGGCGCTGGAACTCCGACAGTCTCTCAAGCTCAGCCAGCAGCTGGTGATGACCCCCCAGCTGCAGCAGGCGATCAAGCTGCTGCAGCTGTCCCGTCTCGAGCTTCAGCAGGCGGTCCGGGAGGAGCTCGAAGTGAATCCCGCGCTCGAAGAGGGAGTGGAGGGGACGCCGGAGGAAGAGGTCCAGACGCCGGAGGCTTCGGCTCCCACCCCCGCCGCGGAAGAGGTCCGGCCCGCCGAAAGCGGAGGGCTCATCGACCGGGTCGACTGGGAATATTACTTCGGCGAGGGGGGGCGCGAGGGCCGCGTCGAGCGGGAAGCCGACGACGAGGACGGCCGCCCGTACTACGAAAACACCCTGACGCGCGTCCCGACCCTCGCGGAGCATCTGGAATTCCAGATCCGACTGCTCGACCTTCCCCCTTCCGAACAGGACGCCGCGCTCTACCTGATCGGGAACATCGACGAGAACGGGTACCTCACGACGTCGGTGGAGGAGGCGGCGCAGGAGCGCTGGGCGTGGGCGCCCGGGACCTGCGGGAGTGCCTGATGATCCAGGCCCGCGAGCAGGGGGACGGCTTCGACCTCCCCATGCGGATCCTCGCCGACCACTTCGACCTGTTTTCGAAAGGGGACGTGGCGGGGGTCGCCCGGAAGCTCAAGATCCCGAAGGAAACCGCGAAGGAGGCGTTCCAGAAACTGGTGTCCCTCTGGCCGAAGCCGGGCCGGGCGTACTCGGGCGACGACGTCCAGTACATCACCCCGGACGTCTACATCTTCAAGGTGGACGACCAGTGGGTCATCACCCTGAACGAGGACGGACAGCCGCGCCTCCGGCTCTCCTCCTACTACCGGCGGCTGCTGACCGGCGGCGGGGACGAGCTGCCCAAGGAGGACCGGGAGTTCCTGAAGCAGAAGGTGAACTCGGCTCTCTGGTTCATCAAGAGCATCGAACAGCGGAAGCGGACCATCTATAAGGTCGTGGAGAGCATCGTCAAGCTCCAGCGGGACTTTCTGGACCGGGGGGCCAAGCACCTCCGGCCCCTGACGCTGAGGGACGTCGCGGAGGACATCGAGATGCACGAGTCCACCGTTTCGCGGGTCACCAGCGGGAAGTACGTCTACACCCCCCACGGCATCTTCGAGCTGAAATACTTCTTCAATTCCGGCCTGAACCGGGACGGCGGCGAGGAGGACATCGCCTCGAAGTCGGTCAAGGAGAAGATCCGAGAGATCATCCGGGCCGAGGGGGAGAACAAGCCGATGAGCGACCAGGAGCTGATGCGGCTCCTGCAGAACCAGGGGATCCGGATCGCGCGGCGGACGGTCACCAAGTACCGCGCGCAGCTCGGCCTGCTGTCGTCGTCCCGGCGGCGGAGGCAGTTCTGATCCCCGCAAGGCCCATTCCGAGGGAGGAGGGGTAACCGTGAACCAGATCAACGTAACGTTCCGGCACGTGGATCCGAGCCAGGCGCTCAAGGATTACGTGGTCGAGAAGCTCGGGAAGGTGCAGAAGGTGGTCGAGAAGTCGTTCGATGCCCACGTCACGCTGTCGGTCGAGAAGTACCGCCACATCGCGGAGGTCTTCCTGACCGCGCGGGGAATCACCATCAAGGCGTTCGAGTCGACGGAGGACCTGTACTCGGCGATCGACCTGGTGTGCGACAAGGTCGAGCGGCAGCTGAAGAAATACCGCGAGAAGAAGAAGGAGAAGGCGCAGGTCGCGATGCCGGAGCCGATGGTGTCCGGTTCGTCGCTCACGATCGCGCCCGGGGAGGGGCGGCCCCGCATCGTCCGCACGGACAATTTCCTGCAAAAGCCGATGACGGTCGAGGACGCGGCCCGGCACCTGGACCTGCTCCGGGTGGACGTGGTCATGTTCGTCAACCAGGAAACGAACCAGCCCAGCGTGGTCTTCCGCCAGCAGGACGGGAACATCGGGTTCACGGAGCCGGCGGCGAGATGAGGATTCTGGACATCGTCCCGCCCGGGGCCGTGGTGGACGGGCTCCGGGCGGAGACGAAAGAGGGCGTCCTGCGCGAGCTGTCCGAAGCGGTCTGCCGGCTGGTTCCGGCCCTTTCCCCCGACCGGCTGACCTCGATCCTGATGGACCGCGAAGCGCTGGGAAGCACGGGGATCGGCGAGGGAGTCGCGATCCCCCACGGGAAGGTCGCCGGGATCGACCGGCTGGTGGCCGCCTTCGGCCGGAGCGCCGGGGGAGTGCAGTTCGCCTCCCTGGACGGAAAGCCGGCCCGGCTCTTCTTCCTCGTGGTCGCTCCGGAGAACTCCGCCGGGATGCACCTCAAGGCGCTCGCCCGGATCTCGCGGCTCCTGAAGGACGAGCGGTTCCGCCGCAAGCTGCTTTCGGCGGAGGGGGCCGAGGGGCTGGTACGGATCCTGCGGGAAGAGGACGAGCGCGCCTGACAAAGGAGGGACGACCGTGCCTGACGCCGTTCCATCCGCCGTAACGACGATCCACGGCGTCCTGATGGACGTCATCGGCGTGGGAGTCGTCCTCATGGGGCCCAGCGGCGTCGGGAAGAGCGAGTGCGCCCTCGACCTGGTCCTGCGGGGCCACCGGTTCATCGCGGACGACGTCATCCACGTGGAGAAGTTCGGCCCGGAGACCGTCGTGGGGCAGGGGAGCGACCTCACGGAGCACCACATGGAGATCCGGGGGCTGGGCATCATCAACATCCGGGATCTCTTCGGCCTGACCGCCACCTCCCAGAAGAAGAAGCTGGGCCTCGTCATCCGGATCGAGGAGTGGGACCCGAACAAGGAGTACGACCGGCTCGGCCTGCAGGACGACACCGTGAAGATCCTCGGGGTCTCCCTCCCCGCCCTTCTCATTCCCATCTCCCCGGGGCGGAACCTCGCCACCATCGTGGAAGTGGCGGTGCGGAACCACCTGCTGAAGCTCCTGGGCGTCCACTCGGCGAGGGAACTCGTCGCGAAGCAGTCCAGGAAGGCGGGGGAGGGGAAGGGCCGTTGACCGCCGGGGGCGGGCGCGGACACCGCGCCGACATCGTCATCCTGACCGGCCTTTCCGGTGCGGGGAAGAGCACCGCCATCAAGTCGTTCGAGGACCTCGGCTACTACTGCGTCGACAACCTCCCGCCGGTCCTCCTCCCCCGGATCGTCGAGGTGGTGTCGGAGGCCCGGGGCGAGGGGGCCCGCGTCGCCCTCGGGGTGGACATCCGCGGGAAGGAGTTCCTTCCCGACCTGGCGCGGGTGGTGGACGAGCTTCGGGGCGGCAACAGCGACGTTCACATGCTGTTCCTCGACGCGGCCGACGAGGCGCTCCTGCGGCGCTTCAGCGAGACTCGGCGGCTCCACCCGCTCGCCACCCGCGGGGGGGCCAAGGAGGCGATCCGCCGGGAACGGAGGATCCTTTCGCCGCTTCGCGACATGGCCGACGCCGTGATCGACACCTCCCAGTTCACCGTCCACCAGCTCCGGGAAGCCGTGGTGCGCCGGTTCGGCCGGGAGGGCGCCGGAGGATTGCAGGTGAGCGTCGTCTCCTTCGGGTACCGGTACGGCCTTCCGGGTGAAGCCGACATGGTGGTCGACGTGCGGTTCCTGCCGAACCCGTTCTTCGTCCCCTCCCTGAAGCGGCACACCGGCCTCGACCGGAAGGTCCGGGACTACGTGCTGTCCGCGAAGACGGCCCGGTCGTTCCTCCGCCGGCTGTCGGACATGTTGCATTTCCTCCTCCCCCTCTATAGAAAGGAAGGCAAGGCGTACTTCACGATCGGCGTCGGCTGCACCGGGGGGAGGCACCGTTCGGTGGCGGTTGCGGAGGAGATCGCCCGAATCCTCGGGAAGGAAGACGGGCCCGTGCTGCTGGCCCACCGCGACCTGTCGCGATCTTCCCTCCCGGCCAGGGGGGCACGATGATCGGAGCCGTGGTCGTTTCCCACGGCGCGCTCGCCACCGAGCTGGTGCGCGCCGCCGAGATCATCGTCGGGAGGATCGAGGGGGTCGTCGCCGTCGACATCTCCCCCTCGATGAGCGTGGACGCGATCCACGACGCGATGGAAGGGGCCGTCCGGACCGTGGACGCGGGAAGCGGCGTCCTGATCCTCACCGACATGTTCGGCGGGACGCCGTCGAACATCGGTCTTTCGTTCCTCGGGACGCACAAGGTCGAGGTCGTCACCGGGGCGAACCTTCCGATGATGGTGAAGTTCCCCATGGCGCGCGTCACGATGGCGCTTCCGGAGCTGGCGCGCCATCTCCAGGAGTGCGGCCAGCGCAACATCACGATCCCCGGCGACATGCTGAAGAAGAAGGCGGAGAAGAAGTAAGAGGAGCCGCGGGATGCCCCTGGTGCTGGCACGCATCGACTGCCGCCTGATCCACGGGCAGGTGGTCGAGACGTGGGTCCCCCACACGAAGGCCGACTCCCTGGTGGTCGCCAATGACGACCTCTCGGCGAACCCGTTCCTCCGCTCGGTGATGGAGCTGGCCGTTCTCCCCGGCATCCGGGTCCGGTTCTGCCGCCTCGCCGAGGCGGTATCCACCCTGGCGGAGGCGGACCGGCTGGGGGAGCGGTCGATCCTGCTGGTGGCGAGCACATCGGACGCGGTCGCCGTGCGGAAGGGGGGGGCCGCGTTCGACCTCCTGAACATCGGGAACCTCCACTTCGCGGAGGGGAAGGTGGAGATCTCCCCCTCGGTGTTTTTCGCGCCGGAGGATTTCGAGGCGCTCCGGTGGTTCCGGTCCCACGGGGTGTCCGTTTGCGTGAAGGGGACGCCGTTCGAGGCGGGCACGTCGTTCGAGGCGGAAGGGGGGTAGCGGATGGCGTGGCGGTTCCTCCTCGCGGGGATCCTCGGATCCCTCTGCTACCTCGACCGGACGGCGGCGTGCCAGCTGATGCTCCACCGCCCCCTGATCGCGGCCACGCTCCTGGGGACGATCTTCGGGAACTTCACGGCGGGCGCCCAGGTCGGGGCGGTGCTCGAGCTGCTCTACCTCGCGCGGCTTCCCGTGGGAGCGTCGGTGCCGCCCGACGACACCGGCGCGGCCATCTTCGCGGGATCGGCCGCCGCCGTCGCCTCGTCCTCCATCGGGCTGGACGGCGGGAGCTTCACGGCGCTGATCCTCCTTTCCGTCGCCTGCGCGGAGGCGGGAAAAGCGGCGGACCGGACCGTTCGGAAGCTCAACGGACGGATCGCCCATCTCACGCTCGAGTCGGTGGAGCGGGGAGACGTGCAGGCGGTCGAGAACGGCCTGATGGCGGGACTCACCCTGTTCGCCCTGAGCGGGGCGATCCTCGCCCTCCTGTTTTCCGGGGCCGGGGTGGCGGTGTCCAAGCTGCTGCTGCCCCGGTTCGGCCCGGAGAGCCGCCTCGATTTCTCCGCGCTGCAGCCGGTCCTCCCGCTGCTGGGCGCCGCCTCGGTGTACTCGTGCAGCCGCACGGAGCGGACCGCGGCGGTGTTCTTCCTCACCATGGCGGCGATGTTCTGGGCGGCGGTCTTCTTCCGGTGGGTGGGGTGACCATGCCGACGCTCTCGCCCCGGGGAAGACGAAGCGTCTGGCTGCGCCAGTTCCTGATCCAGGGGTGCTGGAACTTCGAGGGGATGCAGAACGTCGGGTTCGCGTACGCCATCCTGCCGGCGCTGCGGGAGCTCTACTCCGGGCGGCCGGAGGAGGCGCTGAAGGCGGTGAAGCGTCACCTCGAGTTCTTCAACACCCACCCCGCGATGGGCGGGGTGATCCTCGGGGCGGCGGTGCGGCACGAGGAGCGGGTCGCGGCGGGAGAGGCCGATCCGCGGGCGATCGGCGCGTTCAAGGTGGGGCTGATGGGATCGCTGGGGGCGATCGGGGACGCCTTCTTCTGGGGCGCCCTCCGTCCGGTGGCGTCGGCGGCGGGGGCGATCCTCGCGCTGGTCCACCCGTTGGCCGGCATCGCCGTCCTGCTCGTCCTCTACAACGCCACGCATCTCCCGGTGCGGTTCCGGGGATTCCGCGCCGGGATGGAGGGGCAGGAAGGGGCGGTGGCCTGGCTCCGGAAGGCGGAGCTGAACGTGAAGACCGAGGACCGGAAGATGATGGCCGCGATCCTGGGAGGAGCGTACGCGGGGGCGTTCCTGGGGCGGCACGCGGTCCTCGGCGGGACGGGGCTGCACGCCGTCGCCCTCTTCCTGATCGCCGCCGCCGCCGTCCACCTGTTCACGGTGCTGTTCCGGAAGGCGGTGTCGCCGTCGGAGCTCATCTCGTTTCTTCTACTCGTGGGGGTTCTCATACTGTGGCAATGAACGCGGAGCGGGAATTCGACATCACCAACCGCCTCGGGCTCCACGCCCGTGCGGCGGCACAGCTGGTCCGGCTCGCCAACCGGTACGCGTCGGAGATCCGGGTGGAGAAGGACGGCGTGGAGGTCAACGGGAAAAGCATCATGGGCGTCCTGATGCTGGCGGCCCCGAAGGACGCGAAGATCGCCGTGCGCGCCGTCGGCGATGACGCCGAGGCCGCGCTGGCCGCCATCGGGGAGCTGATCGCCGGAAAGTTCGGGGAGGAGTAGCGGCGTGACCGAAGGGCGTCCGAGGATGCGTGTCCTGAAGGGAATCCCCGCGTCGGCCGGGATCGCCATCGGGAGGGGGTTCTTCCTGAACCGCGCGCTTCCGCGATCGGTCCAATCCACCGTCAGCCGGGAGAAGGTCGACGAGGAGGTGGCCGCGTTCCAGCGCGCCCTATCCCGGTCGAAGGAGCAGATCCGGTCGATCCGGGAAGGGGTCACGGACCACTCCTCGGAGCACCACCAGATCCTCTCGGTGCACCTCGCCCTGCTCGAGGATTCGACGCTGCTCGAGCAGACCGTGCGAACGATCCGCGAAAACCAGTTCGCCGCCGACTGGGCGTTCAACAAGGTGCTGCAGGGGCTGCTCGAGACGTTCCACCGGATCGAGGACCCGTACCTGCGGGAACGGGGGCACGACCTGCGGCAGATCGGCCACCGGGTGCTCGAAAACCTCGCCGGAAGGCCGCTCGATTCGGTCGCCTCCATCAAGGAGCCGGTCGTCATCGTGTCCCACGACCTGTCTCCGGCGGACACCGCGCAGATCCTGAAGAGCCCCGTCCTGGGCTTCGCCACCGACGTCGGAAGCCGGACGTCCCACACCGCGATCACGGCGCGGTCGTTGACGATCCCCGCGGTCGTGGGGCTCGAGCGGCTGACCGAGGAGTACGGCTCGGCGGAGACCGTGATCGTCGACGGCGAGGCGGGGGTGGTGGTCCTCGACCCGACCGAGGAGACGGTCCGGGAGTACGTGGAGAAGCGGAAGGCGTTCTCCCAGCGGATCCGGGACCTCGCGAAGTTCGCCCGGCTTCCCACCGTCACGAGGGACGGCAAGGCGCTGTCGCTGATGGCGAACATCGAATTCCCCGAGGAGGCCAACGTCGCCCTGCGCAGCGGCGCGTACGGCGTGGGGCTCTACCGCACGGAGTTCCTGTTCCTCAACCGGAAGGACCTTCCGTCCGAGGAGGAGCATTTCGACACGTACCGGAAGGTCGCGGAGAAGTTCATCCGCCACCCGGTGACGATCCGGACGTTCGACCTCGGCGGGGACAAGTTCGCCTCGCAGCTCGAGCTCGCCGACGAAATGAACCCGGCGATGGGGCTGCGGGCCATCCGCTTCTGCCTGAAGGAGAAGGAGATCTTCAAGACCCAGCTCCGCGCGATCCTGCGGGCGTCCACCTACGGGAAGATCCGGATGATGTTCCCGATGATCTCCGGCGTGGCCGAACTGCGCTCCGCGATGGCCGTCGTGGAGGAGGTCCGCGCCGACCTCCGCCGCCGGCGGGTCCCGTTCGACCGGGAGATGCCGATCGGGATCATGGTGGAGATCCCCTCCGCGGCCGTGGTGTCCGACCTGCTGGCGAAGGAGGTCGCCTTCTTCAGCATCGGCACGAACGACCTCATCCAGTACGCCCTGGCGATCGACCGGGTGAACGAGCACGTATCCTACCTGTACGAGCCGCTCCACCCGGCGATCCTCCGGCTGATCCGGCGGGTCGTCGGGGCCGGGCACGACGCGGGGATTCCCGTCTCCATGTGCGGCGAGATGGCGGGGGAGCCGCTCTACGCGTACATCCTTCTCGGCCTGGGGCTGGACGAGCTCAGCATGAACGCGACCGCCATCCCGAGGGTGAAGCGGATCCTGCGGAAGTCGGTGGCGTACGAGGCCAAGGAGTTCGCGGGGGAGCTGCTGCTCCACGCGACGGCGGGGGAGATCGGCAAGGTGCTGCGGAAGAAGATGGAAGAACTGTTTCCCGACGAACGGTTTTAGCATATAATCCGGCATCTTCACCCATTCCGAAAACTACAGGAGACCCTGCGGCATGAGCGAGTTCCTATTCACCTCCGAATCGGTGACCGGCGGGCATCCCGACAAGGTGGCGGACCAGATATCGGACGCGGTGCTCGACGAGATCCTCCGGCAGGATCCGCGCGGCCGGGTGGCGTGCGAAACGATGGTCACCACCGGCCTGGTGATCGTGGCCGGCGAGATCACCACGAAGGCGATCATCGACTTCCCCGAGGTCGTGCGCCGGGCGGTGACCGAAATCGGGTATACCGGCAACGCGAAGGGGTTCGACGCCCACAACTGCGCCGTCGTCACCGCGATCGACCGCCAGTCGGCGGACATCGCCCAGGGGGTGGACCGGGGGGAGGAGGAGAAGCAGGGGGCCGGGGACCAGGGGATGATGTTCGGCTTCGCGTGCGACGAGACCCGCGAACGGATGCCGATGCCGATCTCCTTCGCCCACCGGATCTGCGCCCGCCTGACGGAGGCGCGCGAAAAGAAAGTGCTCCCGTGGCTTCGGCCCGACGGCAAGAGCCAGGTGACGGTCCGCTACGAGGGGGGCGTGCCCCGGGAGGTCACCGCGGTGGTCTGCTCCACGCAGCACTCGGAGGATGTGGGGCGGAAGACGCTGACCGAAGGCGTGATCGAGGAGGTCGTCCGGAAGGCGGTCCCGAAGGATCTCCTCTCGAAGAAGGTGAAGTTCTACATCAATCCCACCGGCCGTTTCGTGGTCGGGGGGCCCCACGGCGACACGGGGCTGACCGGCCGCAAGATCATCGTGGACACCTACGGCGGATACAGCCGCCACGGCGGCGGGGCGTTTTCGGGAAAGGACCCGTCCAAGGTGGACCGCAGCGCCGCCTACATGGCGCGGTACGTCGCGAAGAACGTCGTCGCGGCGGGGCTCGCACGGAAGTGCGAGCTGGAGCTGGCGTACGCCATCGGGGTCGCGGAGCCGGTGTCGGTGATGGTGGAGACGTTCGGGACGGCCACCGTGCCGGAGGAGCGGATCCGCCGCGCCGTGCTCGACACGTTCGACATGCGCCCCGCGCGGATCATCCGCGAGCTCAACCTGCTCCGGCCGATCTACCGCAAGACGGCGGCGCTTGGCCACTTCGGACGGGAGCTTCCGGAGTTCACCTGGGAAAAGACAGACAAGGCGCGGGCGCTGCGCAAGGCAGCCGGCCACGGAAACTAAGGGAAGGACCAAGGAGACGACGATGGCCGGCGCGAAGGGATACGACGTCAGGGACCTGAAACTCGCCGCGGCGGGGAGAAACCGCGTCGAGTGGGCGAAGAAGGACATGCCGGTGCTCCGCTCCATCGGGGCACGGTTCGCGAAGGAGAAGCCGCTGAAGGGGGTGCGCATCGCGGCGTGCCTGCACGTGACGACCGAGACGGCGGCGCTCATGCAGGTGCTGGCCGCGGGGGGGGCGATGGTCTCCCTCTGCGCCTCGAACCCGCTCTCCACGCAGGACGAGGCGGCGGCCTCCCTCGTGAAGAACGACGGGATCGCGGTGTACGCCGTCAAGGGGGAGGACCGGAAGACGTATTACCGGCACATCCTCTCCGCGCTCGAGGTGTCGCCCAACATCACGATGGACGACGGCGCGGACCTGGTCTCCATGGTCCACACCGAGCAGAAACGGTACCTTCCCGGGATCATCGGCGGGACGGAGGAGACCACCACCGGGGTGATCCGGCTCTCCGCCATGGGCGAGAAGGGGGTCCTGCGGTACCCCATCATCGCGGTGAACGAGGCGAAGACGAAGCATTTCTTCGACAACCGGTACGGTACCGGGCAGTCGACGATCGACGGGATCCTGCGGGCGACCAACCGGCTGCTGGCGGGGAGCTGCTTCGTCGTGGCCGGCTACGGCTGGTGCGGCCGGGGGCTGTCGATGCGCGCCCGCGGCATGGGCGCCCGCGTGATCGTCACCGAGGTCGATCCGCTGCCGGCGCTCGAGGCGCTGATGGACGGGTTCGAGGTCGCACCGATGTCCGCGGCCGCGGGCGTGGGGGACTTCTTCTGCACGGTGACGGGGAACCTGAACGTCGTCCGGCGGGAGCATTTCGAAAAGATGAAGGACGGCGCGATCGTCTGCAACTCGGGCCACTTCAACGTGGAGATCGACATCCCCGCGCTCGCCCGGATGGCGAAGTCGGTGCGGACCGTGCGCCCCTTCGTCGAGGAGTACCGGATGCGGGACGGCCGGGCGATCCACGTTCTGGGCGAGGGGCGGCTCATCAACCTCGCGGCCGCGGAGGGACACCCCGCGAACGTGATGGACATGAGTTTCGCCAACCAGGCGCTTTCCGCCGAATACATGGCCGGGAACCACGGGAAGCTGTCGAACACGGTCCACGTCGTT
This sequence comes from Deltaproteobacteria bacterium, assembly GCA_016234845.1. Lineage (NCBI taxonomy): Bacteria > Pseudomonadati > Myxococcota > Myxococcia > Deltaproteobacteria bacterium. The sequence continues at coordinate 17,930 of JACRNP010000009.1, forward strand.
CCGGACCCGATCGACCGGGAGATCGCGCGGCTGAAGCTCGCCGCCTCCGGCGTGCGGATCGACCGGCTCACGGCGGAACAGAGGAAATACCTCGCCTCGTGGGAGATGGGGACCTGACGGAGACCCGGCGCGCCGCTCAGCCCCGGGCTCCCCGGAGCAGGAGGGCACCCGTCGCCGCGAAGAGCGCCCCCGGGAGCCACGCGGCCAGGAGGGGCGGCAGCATCCCCTTGCGCCCCAGCGAAAGGGACGCCGACAGGAACACCCAGCAGGCGAACCCCACGAGGAGCCCCAGCCCGATGCTGCGCCACACCCCGCCCGCGCGGGGGGCGCGCAGCGCGAACGGGATCGCCAGCATCGCGATCAGGACGTTCAACAGCGGGTAGGCGATCTTCGCGTGGAGGTCCGTTTCGTACCGCTTCGCCTCGTACCCCTTCCGCTTCAACTCCCGCACGTACCCCGACAGCTGCCCGTACGTCATCTCGTCCGGCGGGGTTTCCCCGCGGAGAAGCCCCTCGATCTTTTCCGGCAGCCGGTACGTCCGGACGGCGAACGGGTCGACCGCCGTCTCGCCGAAGCGCCGCTCCCGCCCGTCGTGCAGCTCCCACGATCCGTCGGGCAAAAGCCGTGCGTCGCGGGCGTCGATCCGGCGCACGGGACGGAATTCCCGGTCGAGCTGGAAATAGAGGAATCCCTGGAGGGAGCGGGACGGGGCGTCCACAAGATTGGCCGAGAGGATCCCCCCCTCGCCCCGGATCCAGTACCGGTTGGCGGAGAACTGCGCCGCGACGGAGCCGGGCCGCACCCGGAGCCGCTCGATCTCCCTGGCGTGGCGCTTCGCGGCGGGGACCACCAGCTCCGCGCTCGCCATGGACAGCGCCGACACGAGCGCGCATCCGATCACGACGGGGAGGCACGCGCGGGAAAGGCTCACCCCCCCCGAAAACATGGCGGTCAGCTCGTTCCCCCGCACCCGAAGCGAGATCACGACGAGGACCGCGAGCAGCGTGCCCACGGGGGACGTCATCACGAACACTCCGGGGAGGATCGACAGGTAGTACCAGCCGATCTCGGCGAATCCCGCCTTGTTGCGGAAGAATTTCTCGGCGTGGTCGACGAAGTCGATCACCAGGAAAAGAACCAGGAAACCCAGGATGCACGCCGCCGCGGCCCGGAGGAACTCGCGGAACATGTACCGGGAGAGGACCTTCATCTCCGGGCCAGCAACGCCCGCAGCGGGGCGGGGAGCTCGAGGTGGCGCATCTCCGACCGCCACAGGATCCATCCGGCCAGGGAGAGCCCGAGCACGTTGGGAGTCCACAGCAGCGCGATCATCCCCGGCTGCGACCGGTTCTCCAGGGCCCCCCCCGCCGCCAGGAACACGTAGTAGGCCAGCACCAGGGCGATCGTGATCCCGAAGGCGGACGATTTCCCCCGGGCCCGCTGCGCCATTCCCAGGGGGATCGCGAGGAGGCCGAAGGAGAGGCAGGAGACCGCCAGCGAGAGGCGCCGGTGGAAGTGGTAGCGGTACGTCGCGCCGCGCTTCGCCCCCCCCGCCTCCCGCACCCTCCGGGAGAGCTCGGGGAGCGTCATCCCCTTCGGGTCGTCTCCCCCGAGGACGGATGGCGTCCCGAGCGGAACCCGGAACTCCATCCGGTCGAAGGAAGCCAGACGGTACAGCCGGTCCGCCGGCTGGTCGCCGTGCACCGTCCCCCCGGAGAGATCGAAGCCGACCGCACCCTCGTCCCCCGCCGGCAGGAACCGCCCCTCCCGGGAGAAGACCAGGAGCGGCTCGTCGCTCCCCGCGCGGAAGGAGAGGAACACCCCCGTCATCCGTTGTCCGTCCGCGGACACCCGGTCCGGGTAGACCAGGACGTCCGGCGTGATCTCCCGGAAGACGTGCTCCGAGGCCCCGGCGCCCGCGCGCTCCGCGACGATCCGCGCCAGGGTGCGCTGCGTCTCCCGGTATCCCCACGGGATTCCCCGCCACGAGACCAGGACGGTCGCGGCGAACGTGATCCCGCACGCGATCAGGACCGGCACGGCGATCCCGCGCATCCCCACGCCCGCGCCGCCCAGGGCGGTGGTCTCCGAATCCGCCGAAAGCCGTCCGAGCGCCAGCAGCACGGCGAGGAGCAGGGAAGCGGGGAGGGTGATCTCGAGGAACGGGGGGAAGAGGGAGAGGAGAAGCCGTCCCACCAGCCGCGCCGGAACCCCGCGCGCGATCACCAGGTCGGCCATCCGGGAGAAGCGGTTCAGCAGGACCACGAGGGTGAAGCTCCCGAGGCCGACCAGGAACGGCCCCGTCATCTCGGCGAGGAGATATTTCCGGGAGATTTTCATCGTGTAGTATCATACTTGATCAAGATGAGATTTTTCGAAGGTTCGCGGGGGTTTCCCGCCGGGACGGAGACCTCCCTGACGATCGGGAACTTCGACGGGGTCCACCTCGGGCACAGGGAGCTTCTCCGGAGGACCGTCGCGCACGCGCGGGATCTCGGCGTCCTGGCCGCCGTCCTGACCTTTTCGCCGCACCCGATCCGTTTCTTCTCCCCGAAGGCTCGATTCTACGAGATCACGAGCACGGCGGAGAAGGCGGAGCGGATGGAGGAGCTGGGCATCGACGCCATGGTGGTCGAGTCGTTCGACGGCGAGATCGGCGGCATGGCGCCGGAGGAGTTCGCCCGGACGGTCGTCCGCGGGCGGATGGGGGCGCGCGTCGTGACGGTGGGATACGATTTCACCTTCGGGAAGGGGCGGACCGGTTCGCCCGCGATGCTTTCGAGCCTGGGGGCCGAGCTCGGGTTCTCCGTGGACGTCGTGCCGCCGCTCCTGCGGGGCGGCGCGATCGTGAGCTCGAGCCGGATCCGGGACCTGCTGCTGGGCGGAAGGGTCCGGGAGGCTTCGGCGCTGCTGCACCGCCCGTACAGGATGTCCGGGAAGGTCGTCCTGGGGGCGTCGCGGGGCCGGAAGCTGGGTTTTCCCACGGCGAACGTCCAGTTCACGCAGGAGCTGGTGCCGCTGCCCGGCGTGTACGTTGTCGACGCCGACGCGGGCGCCGGTCCGGTCCGGGGCGTGGCCAACGTCGGGTTCAACCCGACGTTCGGCGAGAATTCCCTGGGGCTGGAGGTGCACCTGATCGACTTCGACGGGGACCTCTACGGACGGGAGATCACGGTGTGGTTTCACGACCGGATCCGCGACGAGCGGAAGTTCCAGAGCGTGGAGGAGCTGGTGCGCCAGATCGACAAGGACGTGAAGCGCGCGCGGGAGGCCCGGGTTCCGCACCGCGGCGAGATCCGGGAACCGTCGGGGGGACGTCGACGGGGAGCGGGGGGACGTTGAGGGACTTCCGCCCGGTCGCCGCCACGCTCCCGCTTCTCCTGCTCTGCGCGTGCACGGGGCAGCTCCCGGGCGCGGCCCCCGGCGAGGTTTCCTCGCTCCAGCAGTCGTTCGTCTCCGCCGTGGAGCGCGCCGTTCCGGCGGTCGTGAACATACGGACCGTCACCCGGTTCGCCCGGGGAAGCGGAGCGGCCGGACGCCGTCCGGACGGACAGCCTCCGGAGTACCTGATGGACCTGCTCGAGGAGAACGGGGGGTTCCGGGAGAATTCCCTCGGGTCCGGAGTCGTCGTCGGGGAGGACGGCCTGATCGTCACCAACGAGCACGTCATCCGCGACGCGGACGAGATCGTCGTACGCCTGGCCGACCGGAGCGAGTACCGCGCGAAGGTGGTCGGCGCGGACATACGGACCGACGTGGCGGTGCTCCGGATCCAGGCTTCGAGGAAGCTCCCGGTGGCGACGCTCGGGGACTCGTCCCGGCTGAAGGTCGGCGAGTTCGCCATCGCCGTCGGGAACCCGTTCGGGCTCGAGAGCACCGTGACGCTCGGGGTGGTGAGCGCGACCGGGCGCAGCGCCGAACCCGACATGGAAGGGGGCGACGACTTCATCCAGACCGACGCGTCGATCAATCCCGGGAACTCCGGGGGGCCGCTCCTCAACGTCCGGGGGGAGGTGGTGGGGATCAACACGTCGATGGTGAGCGCCGGCCAGGGGATCGGCTTCGCGATCCCCATCAACACGGTGAAGGCGGTGGAACAGACGCTCGCCGCGCACGGGTCGGTGCGCCGGGGGTGGCTCGGCGTCTCCATCCAGCCGCTCTCCCCCGAGCTGGCCGATGCGTTCGGGGTCAAGGGCGAGAAGGGGATCCTCGTGAACCGCGTGGTCCCCGGAAGCCCCGCCGAGAAAGGCGGGGTGCGGACGGGGGACATCCTGGTCTCCTTCGGGAAGGCCCGCCTCTCCGGGGTGAAGGAGTTCCAGAAGCTGGCGGCGGCCGCGGCCCCCGGGGACGCGGTTACGCTGGAAGTCCTTCGGGACGGGAGGAGGGTCCAGGCGTCGGTCACGGTGGGGGAGGCGGAAGGGCAGTCGGAGATCCGCCGTCCGCCGCGCCGCGATCCGGTCGACCCGCTCGGGATGACGGTGGGCGCCGTTCCCCCTAGGATCCTGCGGGAGCTCGAGCTGGGCGGCGGCGTCGAGGTGATGTTCGTGGAAACGGCCAGCCCCGCGTGGGACGGCGGGATCCGGGAGGGGGACATCCTCCTCTCGATGAACCGCGAGGCGGTGCCGAACGTGGAGGCGTACCGGAGGGCGGTGTCGCGCATGCCCAAGGGGGCGGTCGCCTCCGTCCTGGTGTCCCGGGAGGGGGCGCACCTGTTCGTGGCGCTCCGGAACAGATGACCCCGCGGGCCCCCCGGCCCGCGGGAGGGTCGGGGAAAGCGAGGAGGGACCGATGGGAGTGGTGAAGGATCCCGATGTGGCGCGCCGCATCGCGCGCGCGGTGGTCTCGGACATCGCGCTGTACAACGCGAGAAAGGTCGAGGAGGGGATCGAGAACGACACCCTGTTCGACCTCCTGAAGGACGAGATCGAGGAGGGGCGCAGCTACTACATGAGCCGCGTGGACCCCGAGGTCGCCGGGAGCACGAACTTCTTCAACCAGGCGCTGGTGGACGTCCTCGTGAAGCCCGCCGGGCGGATCCCCTCCAAGGTCTGGTAGGTGCCGGGCGTCTCCCCCGGCACGTTCCGGCTGACCGTCCCCGCCGAACGGGCGGGGGAGCGGCTCGACCGGTTCCTGCCGGAGGCCGTCCCCGGGATGTCGCGGGCCCGGGCGCAGCGGCTCATCGAGGAGGGGAACGTCCTGCTGTCGGGCGTCCCCGCCCGCGCCTCGACCCGGCTTTCGGGGCGCGAGTCGATCACCGTCACGATCCCGCCGCCCGTCCCGCTCGACCTCCGGCCGGAGGATATCCCGATCAAGGTGCTCCACGAGGACTCCCACCTGCTCGTGGTCGAGAAGCCCGCCGGCATGGTGGTCCACCCGGCGCCGGGGCACCCGGGGGGAACGATGGTGAACGCCCTGCTCTCCCGCGCCGACGCCCTGTCGGGGATCGGCGGGGTGTCCCGCCCCGGGATCGTCCACCGGCTCGACCGGGACACCTCCGGCATCCTGGCGGTCGCCAAGAGCGACGCCGCGCACGCCGGCCTCTCCGGGCAGCTTTCGTCCCATTCGATGGAGCGGGCGTACCACGGGATCGTCTTCGGCTCGCCGCCCCGCGAGGAAGGGACCGTGACCACCCGGATCGGGAGGCACCCGGTCCACCGGAAGAAGATGGCGGCGCTTCCGTCGGGCGGCCGCCTCGCCGTGACGCACTACCGCCGGGTGGCCGCCTTCGGTCCCTTCTCCCTCGTCGAATTCCGTCTCGAGACCGGGCGGACGCACCAGGTGCGGGTCCACTGCGCGCACCTCCGGTGCCCCATCGTCGGGGACGACGTCTACGGGAAGCCGCGGAAGATCGTCCTCGGACAGGGGGAGCGGGCCCGCGTCGTGACGGTCGCCCGGTTCCTCCTCCACGCGTTCCGCCTGGGATTCGTCCACCCCGTGACCGGCGAGAAGCTCTCCTTCGCCGTTCCCGATCCGCCGGAGTTCGCCGCGTTCCGCGCGGCGGTCGAGGAGGCGTACCCCGGGCGATGAAGCCGCTGCCGCACTTCGTGCAGTCGCCGGCGCTTCGTGCCGCGCGGGGGGTGTATCACGCCTTCCTCGGCGTCGATCCGGTACCCGGCCGCGGAAGATCGGAACGGCTGCCGGAGGTCTTCTCGATCTCCGCGGAATCCGTGGGCACGCTCCGACAGGTCCACTCGGCGGCCGTCCTTCGGTTCGAACCGGGCGACGGGGACGTCCCCGGCGGGCGGAAGCGGGAGGGGGACGCGCTCTGGACGGCGGACCGGGGGACCGGGGTCGGGGTCCACACCGCCGACTGCGTGCCGATCCTGCTGTCCCACCGGGAAATTCCGCTGGCGGTCGCGATCCACGCCGGCTGGCGCGGGCTGGCCGGAGGCATCGCGGCCGGGGCCGTCCGGGCGGTGTCGTCGGCATTCGGCGAAAAGTCGCTTTCCGGGCTGGTCGCCGCCGCGGGTCCTTGCGCCCTGGGGTGCTGCTACGAGGTGGGAGACGAGACCGCGGAGGCGCTCTCTCTCCTGCGCGGGGCGACCGGGGGGATCCGTCCGGGCGCGGGGCCGGGGAAATGGATGGCGGACCTGCGGGCGATCGCGCTTTCCGAACTCGCCGCCGCCGGGGTCCCCGCCGGGCAGGCGGAAGGGGTGGGCCCGTGCACGATCTGCTCGCCGGAATTCCATTCGTACCGGCGCGAAAAATCCTTGACCGGCCGTCAGCTAAGCTTTATCTATATACGGGAAACTTCCTGACCGGAATCCGATCCAACCTCTTCCCATTTCAACGCAAGGATCCGCGCATGAGCGACTTGAAAGGCCGTATCCGGATCGAAGACGAGATCCTCTCCACCCTCGGCAAACGTTTCTCCGAGGAGGAGCAGGCCAACCACCTGATGAGCCTGCTGATGGACAACTACCCGCTCCTGTCCGCCACGGTGCTGGCGGTCGACGAAGGGGGCTCTCCCACCGTGTTCGCCCACCGCGGCCTCTCCGGGAACTTCATCAAGAAGCTGTACGCGGGGAGGGCCCCGAGGATGATCGAGGCCGGGATCGGGGGAGAGATCGTCCTGCCGGGAGGAGACCCGCGGCTTGCGGACCCCGCCTGGCGGTTCGAGCACGAGGCGCGGAGCCTCTACGCCGCGCCGTGCCGGATGCAGGGGGAGACGCTCGGCATGTTCCTGGCCGACTCCGGCGACCCCGCGCTGTTCGACGCGGACACCCGCGCGGCGTTCCTGGCCTGGGCCAACCTGTCGGCGATCTACCTCGCGCTCCGCGCATACCACCACAAGCTCTCGCGCGTCCCCGACGTCGATTCCGTCACCGGACTCCACAACTTCAAGTTCTTCCACGAGGCGCTGCACCAGGAGCTCACCCGCGGGAAGAAGTTCCACTACCCCGTGTCCCTCATGTTCATCAAGGTCCGCCACCTGCGGGAGATGAACGAGGTGTACGGCCACGTCGCGGCCGACAAGGCGCTCGTCGAGCTCGCCCGGGTCGTGAAGGCGGAGCTCCGGGAGCTGGACTACGTCGCCCGCTCCGGATCGATGATCTACATCGTGATGCCCAAGATGACGAAGGAGGAGGCGGGGGTGGTGGCCGAAAAGGTCCTGGCCGCGATGAACGCATCGCCGCTGGGGCGCTGGGAGGTCATGCTGAAGACCGCGATCGGGGTCGCCTCCTATCCCAAGGACGGCGACTCGGAGAGGGTCCTGTTCCCCCACGTCGAGGCGATGGTCCAGGAATCGTCCCGGAAGGGGGACAACGCGGTGTCCGTCTTCAAGGATTGACTCGGGGAGGCCGATGCGGTAGGATCGAGTCTTCTGGACCCGATCATCGAACATCCGGCGAAAACCGCTGCCTCCGGGAGTGCCTTCCGTAAAGTTCATCCACACCGCTAGAAAACGGCGGTTTCCGTTTCCGTTCAACCCACCACCCCATGTTACCGGGAGAACGTGCATGAACCTGAAAGAGCTGAAAGCCATGCGGATCGGCGAGCTGACCGAGATCGCGAAGAAGATGAACGTCGACGGGGCCGCAGGCCTCAAGAAACAGGAGCTCATCTTCGCCATCCTCCAGTCCCAGACGGACCAGGAGGTGATCGTCTCCGGCGAGGGGGTCCTCGAGGTCCTCCCCGACGGGTACGGGTTCCTCCGCGCGCCCGACTCGAACTACCTCCCCGGGCCGGACGACATCTACGTCTCCCCCTCGCAGATCCGCCGCTTCGGCCTTCGCACCGGCGACACGATCAGCGGGCAGATCCGGGCGCCCAAGGGGGACGAGCGGTACTTCGCCCTCCTGAAGGTCGAGAAGATCAACTACGAGGATCCCGAGATCAGCAAGGACAAGATCCTCTTCGACAACCTGACCCCCCTCTACCCGCAGGAAAAGTTCAAGATGGAGTACACGCACGACAACTACTCCACGCGGATCATCGACCTGGTCGCGCCGATCGGCAAGGGGCAGCGCGCGCTGATCACCTCCCCCCCCCGGGCGGGGAAGACGATCATCCTGCAGAACATCGCCAACGCGCTGGCGAAGAACCACCCCGAGGTGGTCCTGATCGTCCTGCTGATCGACGAGCGGCCCGAGGAAGTGACCGACATGCAGCGCAGCGTCAGCGGGGAGGTCATCTCCTCGACCTTCGACGAGCCGGCGCAGCGGCACGTGCAGGTGGCGGAAATGGTGCTCGAGAAGGCGAAACGGCTGGTCGAGCACAAGAAGGACGTCGTCATCCTGCTCGACAGCATCACCCGGCTGGCCCGCGCCTACAACGCGGTCGTCCCGCCCTCGGGGAAGGTCCTCTCGGGCGGCGTCGACGCCAACGCCCTCCAGAAGCCGAAGCGGTTCTTCGGGGCGGCGCGCAACATCGAGGAGGGGGGGTCGCTCACGATCATCGCCACGGCGCTCATCGAGACCGGCAGCCGGATGGACGAAGTGATCTTCGAGGAGTTCAAGGGCACGGGGAACAACGAGCTCGTCCTCGACCGGAAGATCGCCGAGAAGCGGATCTTCCCCGCCATCGACATCAACAAGTCCGGCACCCGGAAGGAGGAGCTGCTCCTCGAGAAGAACCTCCTGCAGCGCGTGTGGATCCTGCGGAAGTTCCTCTCCCCCCTCTCGCCGGCCGAGAGCATGGAGTTCCTGCTGGACAAGATCTCCAAGACCAAGACCAACAAGGAGTTCATCGAGTCGATGAACACCTGAAAAAAGGGAAAGGACAGAGGCCCCATGAAAGAGAACATCCACCCCAAGTACATCCCGTCGACGGTGAAGTGCGCGTGCGGGAACACCTTCCAGACGGTTTCCGCCGTCGAGGAGATCAAGGTGGCCATCTGCTCGAACTGCCACCCGTTCTTCACCGGCAAGCAGAAGCTGATCGACACGGCGGGCCGGATCGAGAAGTTCCAGAAGAAGTACACCAA
>JACRNP010000010.1 GCA_016234845.1 Deltaproteobacteria bacterium
CGGCCCGCACCCGGCCGCTCCGCGTACCACGCGTATCCTCACAGCCCCAGGAAGAAGAACAGCCCGCTCAGAACGTCCTTCCGCTCCGCAACCCACGCCACCGACTCCACGTGCAGCGGGTGGGCACCGAACAGCGCCGCCGCCATGCCGCTCCGCCACAACGAACCCGTCATCCGGCGAAGCGCCAGGAACAGGACCACCGTGCTCCCGGCGTGCAGAAGAACGTTCGTCCCGTGGTGGCCGCCCGCCCACATCCCGAACCATTCCACATCCGCCATGTGCGACAGCCACGTCAACGGGTGCCAGTTCGCCGCGTGGAACGTCGTGAACGCCCACTTCACCCCCGGCCACGTCAACCCGTTCAGGACAGCGGGATTTTCCGTGACATACTCGTCGTCGTCGAGGGAGATGAACCCGTGGTTCCACACCTCCGCGTAGACGAGGAGAGTCAGGAGGGCGAGGGCCGCCGCGACGATTACCGTCCTCGCCCCCGGGGAAAGATCCGGAACGGTCCATCCGGCCTTCTCCCGGCTCAACCGCCACCCCCCGGAAGGTCCCGGAGCTGCACACGGATCCGTTCGTCCTGCGGCCTCAGGCGGGCCGCCTCCCGGAACATCTTCTTCGCTTCGACCTCCAGGCCGGTCGCCCGGAGGAGTACCCCCAGGTTGTAAAACGCCTCCCATCGCGCAGGAAAGCCCCGGATCGCATCCCGAAGATGGAGTATCGCATCGTCGATGCGCCCCGACTCCGCGAGAAACACGGCCATATTGATCTTCGCGGGCACATTCCCGGGTTCCAGCCGCAACGCCTCCCGGCAATGAGCCTCGCCCTCGCTCTTCCGACCGACGTTCCGCAACGCCCTGCCGAGGTTGGCGTGCGCCATGGCGTTCCCGGGTTTGATCCGCAGGGAGGTCAGCAGGTGCGGGATCGCCTCCGGCGCTCTGCCGCGCTCCAGCAGGGCATTTCCCAGGTTGTTGTGCACGAACCAGTTCTCCTCCGTCACCGCCAGCGCCCGCGTGAACAGCGCCACGCTGTCCCGCCAGTAGCCGGCCTGCACGTAGGAGACCGAGGACAGGCACAGAAGGACCGCGCCCCACGCCGCCGCGTACACCGCGCGCCCTCTTTCGATCCCCGAGAGCAGGTCCCAGCTCCCCCAGACTGCCGCCAGGAACAGCCCGGTCAGCGGAATATAGGCGTACCGGTCCGCCATGGCCTGCCCGCCCACCTGCACCAGGCCGATCACCGGGACGAGCGTCCCGAGGAACCAGAGCCAGCCCGCCAGAAGATAGGGACGACGACGGAACCACAGCGCGGCGGCGAGGGTCGACAGGAGCAGGAAAATTCCCGCGGCGACAATCTCTCCCTGTGGAATCCCTTTCCCCAGGCTTGCGGGATGGGGGTAGTAGACGGCAAGGTTCGAGGGCCAGACGGCCTTCCACGCGTACCGGGCGTAGGATACCGCCGCGTTCCACACCCTCCCATCGAACGGATACATGTGGATCGTTCGGACCGCCTCTCCCCGCGCCTGCGCCAGGTACGTGACCACGCACGACGCCAGGGAGAGTGCGAGCAAAGGGATTTTCTCCAGCCACAATCTCCCCCGCCCCGGGCGGGCGAACGCCCCCGGCATCGATCCCGCCGCCATTCCCGTGCGCCCCAGCGGCCATACGTCCAGGATCAGCAGCACGAAGGGGAACGTCACCAGCATGGGCTTCGACGAAAGCCCGAGCGCGTAGGCCAGGACCACTCCCATGTACCTCCGGATGCAGGGACGCTTCGAGTACCATCCGTACGCCAGCAATCCGAGCGAGAAGAAAAATCCCGAGAGAACATCCTTCCTCTCGGATACCCACGCCACCGACTCCACGTGAAGCGGGTGGACGGCGAACAGCATCGCCGCCACGCCGCTGCGCCACGGGCACCCCGTCATCAGGTACAGCGCGAGAAACAACGCCGAGGATCCCGCCCAATGGATCCCCGCGTTCACCAGGTGGTGGGGTCCGGCGTCCGGACCGAACCATTCCACATCCGCCATGTGCGACAGCCACGTCAACGGGTGCCAGTTCGCCGCGTGGAACGTCGTCCACGACCAGACGAACCCGTCCCGCGTGAGGCCGGACAGGACCTCGGCGTTCCCCGTGACATAGGCGTCGTCATCCAGGTCCACGAACGAAAACCGCGCCCCTTGCGCGTACACCCCCAGAACCAGCGCCAGCAGAAGGAGGACAACCGCCAGGGCACATCGGAGTCGCATTGCGTTTCTCCCGCGCGAGCCGGAATCGTCCCGGCGCCGATCTTTGCGCTATAATATCGCGGCCCGGTCGGATGCGTTACGGGAACCGCGCCGGGTTTTTACCGGGACTGCCGGTCGAAAGGTCCGCAATCCATGCTGCACGGGAAAAAGGTCGTCGTGGTCATGCCGGCGTACAACGCGGAGAAGACCCTTCGGTGGACCTACGAGGAAATACCGCGGGACATCGTGGACGACGTGTTCCTCGTCGACGACGGCAGCCGGGACCGCACGGTGGAAATCACCCGGGAGCTCGGGATCCGCCACGAAGTCCACCCGCGGAACATGGGATACGGGGCCAACCAGAAGACCTGCTACACCATCGCGCTTCGCGAGAACGCCGACATCGTGGTCATGCTGCATCCCGATTACCAGTACACGCCGAAACTGATCACTCCGATGGCGGCGATGGTGGCTTCCGGAGAATTCGACCTGGTTCTCGGCTCCCGGATCCTCGGCACGGGGGCGTTGAAAGGGGGGATGCCCCTGTACAAGTACGCCAGCAACCGGTTCCTGACGCTTACCCAGAACCTCCTGGTGGGCCAGAAGCTCTCCGAGTACCACAGCGGGTTCCGCGCCTTCAGCCGGAAAGTCCTGACGGATCTTCCCCTCAACGAAAATTCCAACGACTTCCTGTTCGACAACCAGATGCTGGTCCAGTCGATCGCATTCGGGTTCCGTATCGGGGAGATCTCCTGCCCGACCCGTTACATCGAAGAGTCGTCGTCGATCAATTTCCTCCGCAGCGTCACGTACGGCGTCGGCGTCCTGCGACCCCGCCGCCCGTTGAACGGCGGGAGCTCCCGCTACCTCCCCGTACCCCCCATCGCCACCCGCATCAACCGGTTTGCGGCGGGGTCGTCCGGCCGCAGCCGCAAGGCGATCCGTAGATGGCTCGCGGCCTCTTCCCGCCTTCCCATCCGGAGCAACACCCCTCCGAGGTTCGTGTACGCATCCACGAAATCCGGCTTTCGCTCCACCGCCGCCCGCAGGTATTCCAACGCCTCTTCACTCCTTCCCATGCGATCCAACGTGACGCCGAGGTTCGTCAGGGCCAGGTGGTCGCCGGGGCGCTGTTTCAGAACCTCGCGGAATTGCGCCACGGCTTCCGCGTAGCGTCCTTTCTCACCGAGCGTTCTCCCAAGACCGGTACGTATTTCCGTCTCCTCCGGCCGGTAACGGAAACCGTCCTCGAAAGCGCGGATGGCCTCATCGACCCTCCCCCCGGCCAGCAATGTGTCTCCGAGGTTGAAAAACGCCGTCGGGTTCTCCGGTTCGACGCGCAAGGTGTGCCGAAAGAGCGACTCGCTGTCCTTCCAATGGGAAA
>JACRNP010000011.1 GCA_016234845.1 Deltaproteobacteria bacterium
CGCAATACCGCGCGCGCATTGTCCCGCAGCGTGATCTCCTTGGGATACCGGTCCAGGGGAATCATGGGTCTCCTCCTTCCGAACGTGCCGCCGTCACCAGTCCTCCCGGAACGGGACTTCCCCCGCGTCGTACCACCCGGCGAAGTCCGCCGGCGAGTGGGGGGCCAGCCCTTTTTCGTGCAGCAGGTCGCCGATCACCCGGTGGGCGAACGAAAGGGCGTGGTCCATGTTCCGGAGAAGCTGCGGCTCTTCCTCTCCCGGGCCGGCGGCGTGCAGCGCGTCGAACGCCTTTCCCAGGTCCGACCGGGCCGCGGGGATGTCCTCCTTTTGAAGGGCCGCGGAAATGTCGCGCAGCAATCCTTCCAGCTGGCGGTAGCCCCGCCGCAGGTCGATCGAGGTCGCGTCCATCCTCCTCCACCGCCCGAAATAGATCTGGTCGTGCCCTGCCCGCAGTCCCCTGTAGGGAACCCCCTGGTAAGGACACGGCTTCCCTCCGGCGGATGTCTCCCTCCCCCCGCCGGGCGCGGACAGATGCCCCGCACCGCAGATCGGGCAATTCATCGGGAAGGGACCGGGGATTGCTGGCGTTTGAGACCGAACCGGCGCCTGCCCGCGGGGAGTTCGGCATGCTGGAGAAACCGGTCCGCGTCGAGCCGTTCAAGGGAGACGTCCATCCCGTGCCGGGCGAAGCATTCCCGCAACATGTCGAAATTCTCGATGAAGTAATGCACCGAGGAGTTGTAGCCGTAATTCATGGAATGGATCCGTTCCGCGAAATTCATGCTCCCGTAGAGGAACAGGGACGACTCCGCCGGAGACGGCTCGATCATGAGGAGGTCGGTCCCGGGATGGTCGGCGCGGAAGAGGAGGGTCCCCAGCTCGAGCTTGACCCTCGAGTTGATCCGGAACGACTGCTCGGCGACGGCGGTCACGCCCCGTTCCGTGAGGGAGCTGCAATGTCCGTCGAGGGTGGGCATGCAGACCACGGACCGGTCGTTGTAGATCGGGACGATGGGATTGATCATCACGATGAGGTCCGCCCCGGCGGCGGCGGGGATATCCAGGTGGCCTACCCGTTCCGCCGCGCCGTCCACGAAATACCTCTCCTCGATGAGGACCGGTTCGAAAAAGACCGGGATGGCCGTCGAAGCCTGGATCGCCTTCGAGATCGGGATGTCCTGCCGCCCCCCCTCGCCGAAGATCCACCGTTCCGCGGTGTCCACCTCGGTGGCCACGATGGACAGGGATCTGCGGACCGTCCGGAAATCGTTGCTCCGTCCCCCGCCGGACAGCGCCCGCGCGATGTACCGTTCCAGGTTCGCGTTGGAGAAGAACCCCGCGGGCAGGAACTGCTGAAGGACGGCGAGGATGTTCAGGAAGGTGACCGGTTGTCCGCCCTTCCGGATGTGACGTATCACGGAACCGAGGTTGCGCATGGACCGTCCCAGGAATCGGAACAGGTTGCCGATGGGCAATTCGTAGATGTCCTCGCGACGCAGCAGCAATCCCCCGTCCTTCTCCCCGAGGACGGAGGAACACATCTCGCCTACGGTGATGCCGTTGGCGAGGAATGCCGCGAGGATGCTTCCGGCGCTGATCCCCACGTACAGGTCGAACTCCCCGGACTTCCTCCCGGATACGATGAAGTCGTCCATCGCGGAGAGCGCACCCAGCTCGTACATGCCGCCGGTGATGCCGCCGCCGCCCAGGACCAGCGCTGCCTTGGTCGCCACTCAAAGAGCATAGAGGCATTCGCCCGCCTCCGACAAGGAGGAACCGTGGGCCGGCGGGACGGGAACCGGCCCACGGCATGTCGTCGTACCGGAGCATCCGGCGTCATGCCGCCTTCGACACCCCCTTGACCACATCCGCCCCGGCCGCGACCGGGACTTCGGGCCGCTTTGCGGCCAGCAGGCTCCCCAACGCCACGACGCAGATCCCCGATCCGACGTAGAACGCGTTGGTGTAGTTCCCGAAGATGTCGAACAGCCGGCCGGCGATGATCGGACCGATGATCCCCGCTACCCCCCACGCGGTGAAGAGCAGGCCGTAGTTGACGCCCAGGTTCTTCGTTCCGAAGAAGTCGCCCGTCGTGGACGCGTAGACCGACAGCTGCGTCCCGTAGCAGTAATAGACGACGAACACCATGCCGTACAGCATCGCCGCTCCGCTGATGTGCGGAAGGGCCAGGAACGCCAGGATCGACACACCCACCATCAGACGAAGCGTCTGGAGCCGCCCGATGGTGTCCGACAACCATCCGGAGAAGATCCGTCCGGAAGCGTTCCCCACGGCACCGACGGCGATGGCCAGGTTGGCCGCGACGTCCACGATATTCAGCTGCTGTCGGCCGAACGGCACCAGCTGGCTGATCAGCATGAGCCCGGCGCCGGTTCCGAGGGCGTATGCGGCCCACATGAAATAGAATGCGGGCGTCCTGACCACCTCGCCCGGAGCGTACTCGTGCCGCGACGCCGTTACTTTCGCGGTCGCCGCCGCGGGCACCCAGCCCGCCGGCTTCCAACCCGTCGGCGGATTCCGCAGGATGAACGCGCCGATCATCGTCGCGATGAAGTAGCCGATCCCCAGGTACAGGAACGTGTCCCGCCAGCCGAACGCGGTGAGCATCGGCTTCCCGATGAAGGAGATGATGAAGGATCCGCCGCCGTACCCCGCGACGGCGAGTCCCACCGCCAGCCCCCTGCGATCGGGAAACCATTTCGACAACACCGGGATCGGTGTCGCGTACCCGAACCCGCTGCCGATCCCCAGCACGACGCCCATCGTGAGATACAGCGCGAACAGGTCCTTCGCATACGTCGCGAGTACCCACCCGAGGCTGAACAGGACCGATCCCGCGACGGATATCCAGAACGGCCCTTTTTTGTCCTGCAATCGTCCGGCCGCGATGAAGCTCAGCCCGAAAACGAAGACCGCGATCGTGAAGACCCAGGACGTCTGCGTTCGCGTCCAGCCGAATTCCTGCTCCAGCGGGAGCACGAAGATGCTCCACGCGTATAGAGCCCCCAGCGGCAGGTTCATCAGCAAGGCCCCGGCGACCCGCCACCACCGGTTCATCGACCTGTCCCCCTCGCCCATCGCCGCTTCCATCGCCCGACCTCCGATCCCGGCAGTGCTCTGCCAGCCCAAGGTTGTAACGCCCGACCGGCCACCCCGCTTCTTTCCACGGTTTCAGCGTACGATCCGGTCCGGGCGATCTCTGTATAACCTTTCACAGCAACCGTGCGGCCCTTCCCTCCCGGTTCCGCGCGTTGTAATGCGCCGGGGGCGATTGTAAAGTGGGAACATGCCGATGTCCGTTATCACAGCGGTCGATCTGTTCCAGGGGATTTCCGACCCCGAGGCCCGGAGAGTGGCGCGCCTGTGCACCGAGCGGCAGTACCGGAAGGGCACCACGATCTTCTCCAAGGGCGATCCGGCCCACTCCCTCTACATCGTCAAGGAGGGGAACGTGAGGATTCTTTCCCTCTCGGACAAAGGCGCGGAAACGATCGTGCACATCCTCAAGGAAGGCGCCATCTTCGGGGAACTCCTCCTCTCCGAGGAGCGGCGAGCCTTCACCGCCGTCGCCGACACGGATGCACGGGTCACCGTCCTGTCGAAGACCGGTCTTCTGGAACTTCTGGCCGCCATTCCCACCGTTTCGACGAATTTCATCCGGCTGCTGTCGAAACGGCTGGCGACCGTGGAGAAGGAATACGGGGATTTCGGGCACACCTGGTCCTACAACCGGCTCAGGAAGGTCCTGCTCCGGCTCTGCGAGGAGCACGGCAGGGAAACCCCAGAGGGAATCGTGATCCCGTTGCGCCTGACGCACGAGGATCTGGCGAACCTGATCGGGACCACCCGGGAGACGGTCACGACCCAGATGATACGGTTCCGCCGCCTGGGCCTCGTAAAGAGCCGCGACCGCTTCCTCGTCGTCGACAGGCGAAGGCTCGCGGCGTTCGATCGTCCTTAGCGCTCGACCGGAAACGCGTATCGAAGGAACAGGTGGCTGCCGGCGCGTTTCACGCCCGCGAGGGTTCCCCACCGCGGGGACTCCGGCGCGAAGCGTTTCCCTGCGACCATCCCGGGGCGATCCACCGACCCGTCCCGCCCGGCGACCTGCGGCGCGATCGTCAGGAAAAGCTCGTCCAGGCACATTTCGTGGAAAAAATCCCCCATCAACCGCGGTCCGCCCTCCACAAGGAGGATATCTCCGGGGAGGATACGGCCGACCGCGGAAAGAACCTCCCGCGCGCCGATCGGGCCCCCCTCCCCCGCTTCCTCGATTGCGACCGGGGGGGGAAGGTCTCGTGCGCGAAGCCGGCGGGCGCCCTCCGGTGTCGTGACGATAAGCACCTTCACCTTCGCCGACCGGAATACCGGAAGGTCCAGATCGAGTTCGCCCCGCGCGGTGACGATGACGTTCAGCGCGGGGGCGCTCTTCCCGAGGGCGGTCCGCAGCCGGCGATACGAGTCGGCCAGCGGCGGGTAGATATGCTCCGCGGTCCAGAGGTGGTTCGGGACGGAGCGGAGCGTCCCGGCTCCGACGATCACGGCGTCCGCGACGGATCGCAGCAATCCCATGACCATGCGGTCATGCGGGTTGGAGCCGCTGATGGGTCCGCCGCCCGACAAACCGGGAGCGGACAGGGATGCGACGCCGTCCACCGTGGCGACGAAGTTGCCGATCACGTACGGGCGGCCTTTCCGCAGGGGAAACCGGAGCGGACCGTAGAGCGCCGCCAGCCCGGGGGGAAGGGGGAATTCGTCCCCGCCGGTTCGGTCCAGGAGGGATTCCAGGGGCGCCAGGGGGGTCATCGCCCGGCTCGCCGTCTACCGGGGGCCGGGCTCGAAGCGATGCAGCCCGCACGCCACGTAGAATTCGGTCCGCAGCGCGGGGTCGCTTTCGTAATTCCCGCGCCAGAACGTCGTACGCGTGAGCGGCGCGGTTTCCCGGACCCCCCGCATCTGGGTGCAGAGGTGGTGCGCGTCCAGGTACACCGCGACGCCGTGGGGATGAAGCATGGCGTCCAGGGAGTCGGCGATCTGCTGGCCGATCCGCTCCTGCACGGTAAACCGCTTCGCGAACAGGCGCACCAGCCTCGTGAGCTTGGAGAGGCCGATGATCTGCTCGTGGGCGATGTACCCGACGTAGGCGCGGCCGTAAAAGGGCAACGCGTGGTGTTCGCAGAGGCTGAAGAACTGGATCGGACCTTCCACGACCTGGCTGAGCCGGCAGTCGGGTCCCCCACGGCATTCGGTATCGAACACCGTGATCAGTTTCGGATCCCCCTCGTACCCGTCGGTGCTGTCGAACATCGCCTGGAGAAAGCGGCGCGGGGTGTCCCGCGTCGCCGGCGTGTCCGGGTCCATCCCGAAGGCCGCGAAGATTTCCTTGACGTACTCTTCGAACTGCCGCATCCGGTCCGCCGTAACACGGCGTCTGTCCGATTCCGGATTCGACAACGGCTCGCGGGGTCCATGCTCATGATCCGCGCTCATCGGGCCTCCCGGGGACGGTCGGTAAACCCATAGTAACGCCCTCCGGGAATTATTTGTCGTTTTGTTCGACCTTTCACAATCGTCCCCCCCTCTCCGATGTCTTACGGTCAGAACGAAACGAGGTGGCCGCCATGAAGCGGTTCATGGAGTTCCTCCCGAGGGGAAACGAGGCGAGGCTGGCCGCGGTGCTCCTCCTGCTCTACGGGATGGCGCTTTTCCTTTCTCCGGACCCGGAGTGGACGGCATGGGCGGCGCAGATGGCGGTGGGCGTCCTGTACGTCCCGGATCCGCCGACGATGCGGGGGATGGCGCCGGGCGATACGATGCGGGCGCTGTCGACCGTCGGAGCGGTGGGGAGCCTCGCGGCGGCGGCACTCCTCGCGGTGCGGATCAGGCCGTCATGAGAGTTCAGGCATTGTGAAAGGTCGCACGGAACCGTTTCCCGCGCGGAAGTATCGTGGAGTCGGATGGAGCGAGAAGGAGGTGAGCACAATGGAAGGCATCCTGTTGGACATCGAGATGTTCGCATCCCCGTTCAGCGTGCTGTTCGGGCTGGTGCTGTCCGCGATCGGCGCCTGCGGCATCCTCCTCGGCTACATGGCCGACGAGGAGAGGAGCGGGAAGGAGATTTTCCACGCGGAGTCTCCGTTCACCGACCTGTACGAGACGCCGGCGGAAAGCGTGGAGTACCTCCGCGCGGCGTGACGCCGCCGCGGAGTCGTATCCGGGGGGTTGCGAAACCTGCGCAATCCCCCGGACCCGGCTTCCCGGATATCCCCGTCAAAACCACCGCTTCCGGCGGAAGAAGTACAGCATCCCACCGGCGGCGACCGCCATCAGGAGCAGCACCGCGGGATAGCCGTACGCCCAGGAGAGCTCCGGCCTTCGTGTCGAAGTTCATCCCGTACACCCCGACGATGAACGTGAGGGGGATGAAGATGGTGGCCATCACGGTCAGCACCTTCATGATCTCGTTCATCCGGTTGGAGACGGCGGACATGTACTCGTCCACCAGCCCCGACGCCATCTCCCGGAACGTCTCCACCATGTCCATCAGCTGGACGGTGTGGTCGTAGCAGTCGCGCAGAAAGATCTTCGTGCCCGGGCGGATCAGGGCGTGCTCCTCGATCAGGAGCAGGTTCATCGCGTCGCGGGCGGGCCATACGGCGTGCCGGACGGCCAGCAGTTCCCGCTTCAGGCGTCGGATGGCGAGGAACGTCTCGGGGACGGGGGACGCGAGGACCCTCTCCTCCATCTCCTCCACCGCATCCCCCAGCTTCTCGAGGGTCGGGAAGAAGGCGTCCAGGAGGGCGTCGCACAGGGAGTACAGGAGGAAGTCCGCCCCCTCGGACCGGATCCGCCCCTTCCCCTGCCGCAGCCGGTCCCGCACCGGGTCGAACGCGTCGCCCGGCCGCTCCTGGAAGGATACGACCACCCGGTCCGACAGGAAGATCGCCACCTGTTCGGGCGGCGCCGGGTACCGGATCTCCCGGAGCACGACGAGCAGGTGCTCGCCGTACCACTCCACCTTGGGGCGCTGGGGGACGTTCAGCACGTCCTCGAGGGCCAGCGGGTGGATCCCGAACCGGTCGCCGATCGCGCGGACGACCTCCGGGTCGGACAGCCCCGATACGTCCAGCCAGAGGACGCCGCACTCCGGCGGCGCGAGGGTCGAAAGGTCCGGCACCGCGAGGACGCGCTCCTCGCACCCCGCGCCGTCGTATCGGAACGACGTGAGCCGGACCGGGACGCCCCCGGCCTCGGCGTGCGCCGCGAGGGTGCCGGGCTGCGTGCCGGGGGGGTGGTATCGCTTCCTGCGGCGCCGTCCCATACGCTTCCTCCTGCCGGGGCAAGGTCGGATCGGAATGCCCGCACGCCCCATTTCATCCCATGGGGAGCGAAAGGTAAAGCGGCCGCCGCTCCTTGTCCTCCCTTCCCGCGACGTGGAATAATCGGGATACATCCCGGGAAGACCGATCCGGAGGCATCCAGATGAAGGATCATGGCCACGGGGCCCTCGCGGCTTCTCTCCTCGCGACCTGCCTGCTCGTCCTCGGCGTGTACAGCTGCGCCGTCAACCCGGTCACCGGGCGGTCGGAGCTTTCGATCGTCTCCTTCTCCGAGGAGGAGGAGGCTTCCCTCGGGGCGAAGGCGTACACTCCCGCCGTCCAGCAGCAGGGAGGCTTCTACCGCGACCGGGAACTCGAGGAGTACGTGCAGGGGGTGGGGATGCGGCTGGCCCGCGTCTCGCACCGCCCGAACCTCGACTACCGGTACCGGGTGCTGAACTCGTCGGTCCCCAACGCCTTCGCGCTTCCCGGCGGCTACATCGTCATCAACCGGGGGCTGCTCGTAGGCTTGAAAAGCGAGGCGGAGATGGCGGCGGTGCTGGGGCACGAAACGGGGCACGTCACGGCGAAGCATTCCCTGGCCGGCTACCAGCGCGCGATGGCGGCGAACGTGCTTCTCTCCGGCGTCGTCCTGGCCGCCGGCGGACGGTCCGGCGTCCAGGAGCTCTCCGGGATCACGGCGTCGCTGATCGAGAACGGCTTCTCGCGGGACCAGGAGCGGGAGGCGGACTGGCTCGGGATCGACTACTTGGTCAAGGCAGGGTACAACCCGGAAGGGGCCGTGCGGCTGCAGGAATATTTCTTCTCGCAGCTCGAGGGGGGGAAGAACCCGCTCTTCGTGGAGGGGCTGTTCCGGACCCACCCGTTCTCCAGGGAGCGGCTCGACAACGCCCGCGCCCGCATCGCGGAGCGGTACCCGGACACGGTGCGCAACCCGAACTACACCTTCAACGAGACCGCTTTTCTCCGGAAGACGGCCCGCCTGCGGGAGGCTCAGAAGGCGTACGAGGTCGCGGACCGGGGAGACAAGCTGTTCCTGGAGAAGCGGTACGACGAGGCGCTGTCGCAATACGAGGCGGCCGCGCGGATGGAGCCGGGACAATCCCCGTTCCACTCCTCGGCCGGCCGGGTCCACCTGATCCGGAAGAATTACGGGGCCGCAGAGGGGGAGCTGCGCCGGGCGATCGAGCTGGACGGGGAGTTCTACGAGCCGCGCTACCTGTTGGGAGCGCTTCGGTATCAAAGACGGGAGTACCGGGCGGCGATCTCCGAACTTTCGCGGTCGATGGAGCTGTACCCGACGAGGCAGGGAGCCGCGTTGCTGTCGAAGTCGTACGGAGGGATCGGCGACGCGGCGAACGCGAGGAAGTACGCCGAGATGGCGAAGTAGCGCGGGAAGCGGCTACTTCCCGGACAGCTCCCGGATCTTCCGGTCGATCGAACGGATCTCCCCGGCGAGCCGGTTCCGCTCCGCGACCAGCTTTTGCCAATCCTGCTTGCGGGACAGGTAGGTCGACCGGGCGGACCGCTTCCGGTCCCGCGCGGTGCGGATCGTGTCGCGCTCGGACGCGATCCGGTCGGAGAGCCGCTTGATCTCCGCGGAGAGGCGGCCGGCCTCCGCGGTCGGGTAGGGGCGCTGCCCCGCCAGGGCGTTTCGCTGCTCC
>JACRNP010000012.1 GCA_016234845.1 Deltaproteobacteria bacterium
CTTCCGTGCTCCTCTCGAAGTTCGCCGGGGAGAAACCCGGACCGGAGGACGGGAAGAACATCGCCCGCCTGAAGGAAGTGCTGAACCGGAAATACAACGTGGTCTGGCTGGAGCCGTTCGGCTACGACCGGTACTTTTCCGGGAAAGCGAAGGCGGGGGATAGGCCCGGACAGGCGGGAGTGATGCTGTGCAAGGACGCCCTCGCCAAGTTCCCGGCCCTGCCGAAGCTCCTCGGCAAATTGCGGGGGGTCATGGACAACGAGACGATGGCGTCGCTGATTTCGGAATCGGAGAAGTCCGACCCGAAAACGGTCGCCCGGCGGTTCCTCAAATCCCGCAAGCTGATTTGAAGAGACGACCCTCCCCGTGATCCGGTTCCTCGGGTCCACGAAGCTGACCATCGCCCTCTGCCTGTTGCTGGCGGCGGGCGGCGTGGCCGGCTCCCTCCTGTACCAGGGGAACACCGCTTTCGGCAAGGTTTCCTCGTTCAACGTCTTCCGCTCCCCCCTGTTCCTGGTCCCCGGAGCGCTTCTGCTTCTCAACATGCTGTTCTGCGTCGTCCCGAAGGTCCGGGAGATGCCGGCGGGGAAGCCGCGGACATGGATCTTCGCCTCCCTGCACCTGGGAATCGTGCTGGTTTCGGCGGGGCTCGCGTGGGACGGCTTGTCCGGATTCGTCGGGACGCAATACTATCCGCTGGGACAGCCGTACGCCGGCCACCGCGACTGGCGCGCGGGATCGGACGGGACGTTCCCGTTCACCGTCGAGGTGGTGAGCGCCGACGTGCGGTATCACCCGATCAACCTGCAGATCGGCGTGAAGGACTCCGCGGGGCGGAAAGTGGGACTGTTCGTCGCGCGGGAAGGCGTCCCGTTCGCCGTGGGGAAGGATGCGATGGTCGTCACCCCGCGGAAGTTCCATGTCGACGGGAAGCGGCTTCTGCTGGAGGCGAGCGTCGGCGGGGAACCGGTTCGGAGCCTCGTTGCCACGGAAGGTGCGCCTGCGACCGTTTCCGGGTACTCGATCGTCCCGGTGGCGTTCCGCGACCCTGAGCCGTCCGAATACATCGCCGCGGTGCGATTCCGGCGCCCGGGTCGTCCTCCGGAGGAGCGGACCCTCCGGATCAACACCCCCGCGACCTTCGAGGGGATCTCCTTCTGCATCGTGTCGATGGACCGCGACCGGTACGGGAACACGATCGTCGGCCTCCAGATGACGCGGGAACCGGGCGCGCCGCTGTTCTGGGCAGGGGCGCTGCTGTTCGGAGCGGCGCTGGCCGGCCAGATGTCGCTGAAGATGAGACGGGTCGCCGCGCTCTCCCCGCTCCTGCTCGCGGCGCTCCTTCCCGCGGTGTCCCACGCTTTCGGCGTCGTGGTCGACCGCGACACGACGTGGAGCGGCGAGGTCCGTGTGACCGAGCCGGTTTCCGTGGAAAAAGGGGCGACGCTGCGCATTCTCCCCGGGACCGTGGTGCTCCTCTCCGGCGACGACCGGAATCGGGACGGCTGCCCCGACGGCGGGATCCTCGTGTACGGAACGTTGCGGGTCGAAGGGGAGCGCGGCAGGCCGGTCCGCTTCTCCCGGATCGACCCGGCGAAGCCGTGGGACGAGATCTTCCTGAAGGACGCGAACGCGACGATCGCGCACGCCGTGGTCGAAGGGGCGGGGTGGGGGCTCCATATCCACGACGGGGACGTTCGCGTGGAGAGGACGGTCCTCCGGGGGAACGGCGGGGGGGCGCGGATGCGGGGGACGGGGGTCACGTTCCTCCGGTGCACCGTCTCCGGGAACGGGGTCGGGCTCCGCTTCTGGGAAGGCGGACCCCGCGTGTCCGGTTCCGTCATCGAAGGGAACGGAACCGGCATCTTCTATAGGGACGGCGCGGGGGGTGGTAAAATCACCGGAAGCCGGATATCGAACCGGGAGTGGGACGTGAAGGTCGGGGATTGGGCAGCCGGCGACCTCGACCTGTCGGGGAACTTCTGGGGCGGGGCCGGCTCGCGGGGTTCCCCCCGGGTGCGGGATTACCGCGAGCGGAAGGGACCGGGAAAGGTCGCGCTCGACGCGGAGCTCGCGGCATCGCCCCGGGATGCCGGGGCGGATGCGCCGGAGGGGATGCGATGAGCGGGCGGTGCCGGAGCCGCAGGGAGTTCCTGAGAGAAGCGGGGTGCGCGGTCGGGGCGGCGGTTCTGGGCGCCGGGATTCCGATTCCGGGGTTCGCGGCGTCCGGAAAAAGCGTCGACGTCTCGGTCGCGTCGGCCGGAGATCCCGCCGAATGCGCGCGAAGGGCCGTCGCGTCGCTGGGCGGGATGAAGTCGTTCGTCTCCCGGGGGGATATCGTCGTCCTGAAGCCCAACATCGGGTGGGACCGCACGCCCGAGCAGGCGGCCAACACGCACCCGGAGTTCGTCGTGGCGGTCGCGGAGATGTGCCTGGCGGCCGGGGCGAAGTCGGTCCGCGTCTTCGACCGCACGTGCAACGAACCCAGGCGCTGCTACGCGAGCAGCGGCATCCAGGCCGCCGTGGAGCGGTTCGCGAAGAAGGCGCGCGCGGAGGACGCGCTGCGCGTGTACCACGCGGAAGACCGGAAATTCGTCCGGACCGCCATCCCGGGAGCGCTGGTCCTCAAGGAATGGGATCTGCACCGGGACGCGCTCGAGGCGGACCGGATCGTGAACCTCCCGATCGCAAAGCACCACACGCTGGCTTCCGCCACCCTGGGGATCAAGAACATGATGGGGATCATGGGCGGGAACCGGGGACAGATCCACAACCGGCTGTCGGAGTGCCTCGCGGACATCCATCGGAGGGTCCCCGTCCACCTGACCGTGATCGACGCGTGGCGCGTGCTGATGCGGAACGGCCCTTCCGGGGGGAACCTCGCGGACGTGAAGGCGTTCGGCAAGGCGATCGCCTCCCGGGACGTGGTCGCGGCCGACGTGGTCGCCGCGGAGAGGATCTTCGGCGTCGAAGTGCAGGATGTTCCGCACGTCCGGAAGGCGCTGGAGGCGGGGATCGGGATCTCTTCCATCGCGCAGATCCGCCGGATCGAGGGTTGACCCCGCGGATCCGACGCGCCGTCTTCTCCGCGCCGGTCCTTCTCTGGCTGGCGGTTTCGGCGTGCGCGCACGCGCCGGCGGGGCCGGCCCCACCGATGCCGGGCGCCGCCGTCCTTCCGGTCGCGTACATCGCAGCCGATACGGTCTGGAGCGGCGACGTCCACATCGAAGGCGTCGTGCACGTGCGCAAGGGGGCGACGCTCACCGTCGCTCCCGGGACGCGCATACACTTCTCCGCCGCGAAGGGGTCCTCTTCGGAAGAGCACGAAGGGTTCGCGGGCGCAGGCATCCGGGTGGACGGGCGGATCGTCGCCGTCGGAACCGAAGAGTCCCCGATCGTCTTCACCACCGAGGGAAGGCCGGCCGTCCCCGGTTCCTGGGACAAGATCCTCTTCACGTTCAGCGAGGGGAACCGGTTCGAGCATTGCGTCCTCGAGGGGGCGCGGTACGCCTTCCATTCCCACTTCTCCGGGATAACCGCGCGCCGGTGCGTTTTCCGGGACAACGAGGAGGGAGTGCGTCTCGGGTTGTCGCGGGTGCGAATCGAGGATTCGGTCTTCACGCGGAACCGGGTCCGCGGGATCAACTTCCGGGAGTCCCGGAACGAGATCGTCGGGAACCTGGTGTACGAAAACGGCGACGGGATCTTCCTCCACTCGAAGAGCTCCGGTTCGACGATCCGCGGAAACGCGATCTACTCGAACCGCGGATTCAACCTGCGCCTCGGCGACCTGCACGCCGACGACGCCGACGTTTCCGGGAACTGGTGGGGGACAGCCTTCGAGGCGGACATCCGGAGCACGATCCACGACGGCGCCGCGACCCCCGGCACGGGGACCGTCCGGCTCGCGCCGATCCTCCTTCTCCCTCCCGCGACCCGTGGAGCGATCCGGGGGGTGTTCACGAGAAACCTGGTTCCGGTGGCGGGCGCGGAGGTCCGCGCATACGGTTCGGTCGCACGGGGGTTCTGGGGGGAGCTCCCGATCGCCTCCTCCCGTACCGACGAATCGGGGTACTTCCGGCTGCCGGTGCCGCCCGGGCGGTACTTCGTCGTCGGGAAGGCGGTCTCCCCGGGAGGGCGCCTGTTCGCTTTCCCGGGCCGGAACCCGATCGCAGTCGCCCTCGATGAAACGGCGGAGGTCGGGTTGCCGGCCGTCCTGCAGCCGCCGTCGAGCGCCCCTTCGGTGAAGGAGGCGCCCCGCTCCTCGATCGCGGCCAGGGCGACCATCGATGGGAGACCGGCCGCCGGCGTCTCGGTCCACGCCACCCGCCCCGACCGCCCGGATTTCCGGGGGCCCGGGGAGGCGTCGGCCGTGACGAACGCGGAAGGGGTGGCGATCCTTTACCTTCCTCCGGGGAAATATCTCCTCTCCGCGAAGAAACGGACGACCGGGGCGGCGTTCGGGATGGTGGACGAAGGGGGGCTCTTCGGCGTGTACCCGGACTCCCCGGTCGATCTGTCCGCGGGCCGCGCGGTCGCGGTGGAGATCCCGCTGTTCGAGAAGGTCGGCCTGCTCGGCGCGTCCTCCGACCGTGAAGAGGGCGGTCTCCGTGATCCCGGTCGGGACGTGTCGAAGGCGGTGGCGGAGGGCGCAACCCGCGCAAGGAGGCCGGCGGCGGAATTTCCGCCGGGGACGATCGGCGGTTTTCTCTCGGGGAAGATCACCTTGTCGGGACGCGTCGAAGTGACGGAGGATCTCCTCCTCCTCCCGGGCGCGGAGCTGTCGCTTTCCCCCGGGGCCGAGCTGCGGTTCTCGAAGAGCGAATCGACCAAGGTGGACCCGGAGTTCTACCTCGGGGGGACGGAACTGGTGGTCCGCGGCACGCTGCGCGCGGAAGGAGCCCGGTTCGTCTTCCCCGACCGGACCGGCGGGGTGGTGGTCGACGGCGGGAGGGCCGAACTTGCGGATGTCGCGATCTCCGGCGCCGAGGCGGGGCTCACGATCCTGGGGGGCGGGTCCGCGGCCTTCCACGGAACCGTCGCGGTCGAAAATTGCCGAACCGGCGTTGCGCTCTTTCCGGCACAGGGCGTCGGGTGGGAGGGGAACGGCACCGTCACGGCCAGGGGAAACGCGGTCGGGGCGGTACGGTTTCCCGGAGCCCCCGCGCTGCCGGCGGGTTTTCGGGCGGAGGAGAGCGAGGAGGCCGACGTGATCGCGTGGGCGACGCCACCCGGGGACCGGCGTGAAACAGGATCCGCGCCTCCCGCGCCGTCGCGGGGCGCCCGCAGGATCGTCGACACCTTCCTTGAAACGGATCGCACCCTGGAAGGCGACGTCGTGATCGACGGGATCGTCCGGGTCGCGCCCGGCGCCACCCTGACGCTTCTCCCGGGGACCCGCCTCTTCTTCACATTCCGGGACACCGACGGCGACGGGATCGGGGAGAACGGGATCTTCCTGCAGGGGAACCTCCGCGCCCGGGGGACGGCCGATCGGCCGATCGGGTTCCACCCGGAGGCGGGGCGCGGCCCGGGACGCTGGGACTCCATCAATTTCATGGCGAGCGACCGCGGGGAGAACGTCCTCGAGCACGTCGAGATCGTCGGGGCGTACCGAGGGCTCCACGCCCACTTCAGCCGGCTCGAGGGGAGGTTCGTCCGGATCGCGGAGTGCAACCGGGGCGTGCAGTTCCAGGAGTCGGAAGTGTCCTTCATGCACCTTCGCATCGCCTCCTCTTCGAGCGCCGTCCGGTGCCGCGACTCCGAAGTCCGGATCGACGGGTTCGAGGCGAGCGACACCGTCTCGGGGGGGAACTTCTTCCGCAGCCGGGTTTCCCTCTCCGGGGTCCGGACCGATCGCTCCGGGTGGTACGGTTTCCGGTTCCGCGAGAGCCGGGTGGATCTCCGGGACGGCGGTGTGGCCGGATCCCTGGTCGGCGTGTCGATCCAGGAAGGGGAGATTTCCGCGGAAGGGATGGAGTTCGTCGGAAACGGGCTGGCCGCCGTGGGTGTGCTGGATGGGGATGTTAAACTGGAGGGATGCGCCCTGAACGACAGCCGCGTCGACGGGATCGGGGCGACGCGGGGGAAGATATCGGTCCGGGGCGGGGAGATCGCGCGGTACGGCCGGCACGCCGTCAAGCTGGGCGGTCCGGCGGAGGTGGCGTTGCGGGGAACGAAGGTGTCGGGGGGAGCGGGCGCATCCCCCGTGATGTATTACGACGGGCGCGCGTCCGCGGGGCTCGGGACGGTTCGCGTTGAGTAGAACGACCCGGGTCGTCTTCCTCCTGCTCCTGGCGGGTACCGCCGCGGTGATCCTCAATGCCGTTTTCCGCCCGCCGAAGGCGCCGCTGCGCGTCGCGTTCCAGGTGTGCAACTCGATCGAGGAGAACCGGGAGCGGTTCGAACCGCTGGTCGCGTACCTCGAGACGACGCTGGGACGGAAGGTGATCGCGAGCCACGTCAACACGTTCGACTTCGTGGAGCGCGCGCAACGCAAGGAGTTCGATGTTCTCCAGGCGAACGGATACATCTACGTCACCGTAAAGGAGAAGGGCGGCGCGACGCTCCTGGCCCGGGAGGTCAAGCGGGACACGGGGAAGGACACCGGGGGGCTGATCGTGGTCCGCGCCGATTCGCCGGTCCGGGCGCTTGCGGATCTGAAGGGGAGGAAGATGGCGTTCGGCCCCGTGCTGTCGCCCGGCGGGTACCTGGCCCAGTACCACGCGATGCTGTCGGCGGCGCTGGACCCGGAGAAGGTCCTCGGGAGCTACACGTTCCTGCCCGGGGCGTGGCAGCACGAGAAGGTGGTGTACTCGATCCTGTACGGGGCGGTGGACGCGGGGGCCGTCAAGGTGGGCGACATCGAACGGATGGAGGCGGAAGGGAAAGTGCGGAAGGCGGACTTCCGGGTGATCGCGGCGTCGGAACCGGTTCCAAACTGCACCTTCTTCGCACTACCCCATGTGGACGCGGAGACGGGAACGCGGGTTCGGGAGGCGCTCCTTCGGCTGTCCGAAAACGATTTCGCTGCAGTAAACGGGGAGCGTCTCAACGTATTGAAGAGGGACGGGACGAGAGGGTACGTTCCGGCGGCCGACGGGGAGTTCGACGTGTTGCGGAAGATGGCGCGGGCCGCGAACCTCCCGCCATACGAAAAATATTAGAGGGAACGGAGCCGGATGGAGACGATCTCGGGCAAGCCGCTGACCGTGCTGGCCGTACTCCTCGCCGGGGTGTCGATCGCCGGCGTCTTCGGGGTGGCGATTTCCGGAGGGATCGAGGTTCCGGGGCGGACGCCCCGCGGGGACGTCGCCGCGGAAGGGAACGGCCCGGAGAGGGCGGCGGCCGAAGTGGCGCTCGCCCGCTCGGCGGAACAGTCCGGGAACGTGGCGGACGCGCTGGCGCACTACCGGGCGGCGGCGCTCCTCGATCCCCGCGTCGTGGATCCGCGGTCGCCGCTCTTCCTCGGCCCCGGATTCGAGGCGCGCCTGAAAAAGTGGGTCGGGGGGCAGAAAACGGGCGGCGCCCAGGCCCGCTCCGACGCGGCGTACCTTTTCCGCCGGATGTACGGGGGGTGCGGGTGAACCTTCGGCGGATCCTCTACCCGGAGTCTGCCGGGGCGCTCGCCCTGTACGGAGGGGTGTTCGGGGCGGTCGCCGTCCTGCTCGTCAGGCTGGGAAACCCGGCGGGAACGGGCCTTTGCGCCTCCTGTTTCCTCGTGAACGTCGCCGGCGCGCTCCACCTCCACGCGAAGGAGTCCCAGAGTTACCTGCGCCCCGAGATCCTCGGGATCGTCCTCGGCGCATTCTTCGCGGCGTTCGCCGGCGGGGAGTTCCGCGCGAGGGGCGGCGGATCGGCGATCCCCCGGTTCCTCGGGGGGGCGTTCCTCATCTTCGGGTGCGAAGTGTTCCTCGGTTGCCCGATCAAGGCGCTGCTCCGGACCGCCGGGGGCGGCGCGACGGGCGCCGTCGGTCTTGCCGGACTCGTGGCGGGGGTGCTTTTCGCCGCGCTCTACGTGCGCGACGGATTCGCTCTCCCGGAAGCGCGGCAATTGCCGGAAGGCGCGGGGCTCGCGCTGCCGACGGCGGCGTTCCTCCTGCTGCTGGCGGGAGCGACGGGCGCGGAAGCGCTCGCCGCCCCGGGATTCCCCGGGGGGGCGCGCCACGCTCCGTTCGCGGTTTCCGCGGCGGCAGGCCTGTTTTTCGGCGCGGCGGGGCAACGGTCCCGGTTCTGCGTGACGGGAAGCGTCCGCACGGCGTTCCTCGCCCGCGACTTCCGCGAAGCCGCCGGGACGCTGTCGTTTCTCCTGGCCGCCCTGCTCCTCGCCGCGTTGTCCGGCTCCTTCACCCCGACGCTTTCGCTGGAGCCGGGTGCGCACACCGACCTGGTCTGGGCGTTCCTGTCCCTTGCGATGGTGGGATTCGGCGCGATCCTGATCGGCGGGTGCCCGTTCCGGCAGATCGTGCTGGCATCCTCTGGGGAGATGGACGCCGCGGCGGCGGTCGTCGGCATGCTCCTGGCCGCCGGGCTCTCCGTCCGCCTCGGGATCGGCTCCTCTCCGGCGGGCGTGACCGGCGCGGGGAAGGCGGCGGTCCTCCTCGGTTTCGCCTTCTTCCTCCTCCTCGCCGCATGGAAGCGGAGGAGGGAGTAAGGGATGGCCACGGCGGTCGTTCTCGCGAGGATGTTCCTGGAAGAGGTGTGGCACGTGCTGCCGTACTTCTTGATCGGGGTGTTCCTGGGAGCGGTCATCCGTACCTTCCGCCTCCACGTCCGCATGCGGGACAAGCTGGGCCGATTCGGTGGGCTCGCGGTCCCGGCCGCCATCCTGATCGGCACGATCAGCCCGTTGTGCTCCTGCGGGTCGATCCCCCTGTTCGTCTCGCTGCTCTCCTCGGGAGTCCCGCTGGCGCCGGCGCTGACGCTCCTGCTGGTGTCGCCGCTGATGAGCCCGAGCGGGTACGCGATCACCGCGTGGGAGCTCGGCCCCGCGTGGGCGAACCTGAAGCTGTTCTCGGCGCTCTTCATGGGATGCTTCGCGGGCGGCATCACGCTCCTGCTCGAGCGGCGCGGCTTCTTCGGGAACCCCGGGGTGCTGCGGACGGAGTACGGGAAGGTCGACATCCACGCGCCCGATTGCCCGGGGGAGCTGTCGTGCCGCTGCGGCGACCAGTGGAGCAACCGGCTGGCCCGGAAAGGACACGGCACGGCGGTCGTCTTCCTCGCCAAGGCGTGGGAGCTCACCGTGACGACCGGGAAGTTCACGCTGATCGGGGTGGCCGCCGCGGTCCTGGCGGAGCGGTTCATACCGCGGGAGTGGATCGCCGGGCACCTCGGGACCGGGTCGCCGGCCAACGTGGTGACGGTCACGCTCCTCGCCGTTCCGCTGCACGTGAACGAGATCACCGCCGCCGCCATCCTCTACAGCCTCCTGGGGCTGGGGCTGGCGAAGGGGCCGGCGCTCGCCTTCCTGATCGGAGGCCCGGCGACGTCGATCCCGGCGATGTCGGTGCTTTTGACCATGTGCCGCCGCCGGGTGGTGGGGGTGTTCCTCGGGCTGTGCCTCGCGGGCACGCTGATCCTGTCGCTGTCGTTCCAGGCGGCGATCGACCGGTTCCCCGCGTTTTCCACGCTCTTCGACTACGTGAAGTAGGGAGGTTTCCGATGATCCTGCCCAAGCGCAACCCCGAGGTCGTCTGGCGTCTGGAGAAGGGGATCCACGCCATGGCGTGGGACAAGGCGCGCAAGGAGGAGGATTTCGAGGACGTCGGGGTGTTGACGCTGATGGTCCAGGGCGGGATCCACCAGCTGAACCTGGTGGGGGCCGAGATCTGGACCCGGATCAACGGGATCAACACCGTCTCGAAGATCTCCGCGGAAGTGTCGGCGCTGTTCGGATGGGAACCGGGGGAGACGGAAGAGGCGGTGCTCGAGTTCCTGAAAGGGATCGAGGAGAAGGGGTGGGTCACGCTTGCGCCCGCTCCCGGCCGCGCGCCCGCCCCGGGGGGAAGGGCGTAGCCGATGCTTCCGTACCTCCCCTCGCCCGTCACCGTCAACTGGGGGATCACGGCGCGCTGCAACTTCGTCTGCAGCCACTGCTTCTCCCGCCTCGACCCGTCCCCGGAGCTGTCGCCCCCGGAGGCGAGGCGCGTGGTGGACATCCTCGCGGAGCGGTCGGTGATGTTCCTCAACTACGGGACCGGCGAGCCGCTGCTCCGCCCGGACCTGTTCACGCTTACGGAGCACGCGGTGGGGAGGGGCTTGAAGGTCACGATGAACAGCAACGGATCGCTGATCGACGCGGCCGCGGCCCGGAGGATCCGCGAGGCGGGGTTCCACTCCGTGGGGATCAGCATCGATTCGGCGTCGGCGTCCGTCCACGACTCCTTCCGGAGGATGCCCGGCAGCTTCGGCAAGGCCGTGAAGGCGGCGCGCCTGCTGCGGGAAGAGGGGATCGCCCTCACGATCTCGTCGGTCGTCTGCAAGGTGAACCACGACGATTTTCCGGCGCTGGTCGCGCTGGCGAAGGAGCTCGGGGCGGGGACCATCGACCTGCACAACTTCAAATGCTCCGGCATGGGGGGGCTGAACAAGGAGGCGTTGGACCTGTCGCCCGCGGAGTGGAAGGCGTTCTACCAACGCGCGGTGCCCCTCCGCGACGCGGAACACGGCATCGCCATCGCCTTCGACGACCCGATCCTCTCGTTGCTGGGCGGGGAAGACAGGGGCCGGCTCGTCGCCGGATCGGTGTGCGGAAAGTTGTCCCTCTACATCAAGCCGAACGGGGAGATCACCCCGTGCGGTTTCATCCCGGTGACGATCGGCCATATCCTGCGGGACGATTTCGGCGAGGTGTGGCACGGGTCGGAGCTGCTCGCCCGGCTGCGAACCAAGGCGGCGGCCGGGAAATGCTCGGGATGCGCGAAATTCTCCTCGTGCCTCGGCGGCTGCACCGCCCGCGCGTTCGCCGTGTACGGCGCCTGGGACGCTCCCGATCCCCATTGCTGGTCCGACGGGAAATCCTGACGCAAGACGCTCCGCCGCACGCCTCCCGCGGTAAAATGTCCGGACTCGTCGCATTCGGGAGAGGAACATGGAGTTTTCGCTGCCCATACGCATCCGGTGGGACGTCGATTTCCGGGGGCGGTCCGGCCGGGTGAAGCGGATCGCACGCCGCGTCGCGGAAGCGTCCCCGCTCTTCGTGGAGCTTCACATTTCCGGCAATCGCGGATGGAAGGAGTTTCCCGCGATCGTCGCGGAACTCCAGAAGGCGGGGTGCCGGGTTTCCGCGCACATCGCCCTTTTTCCGGAAGCCGGGGCCGCTCCCCGCAGGGGGTACCCGGTGGATTTCGTCTGGGACATCGGACGAACCGCGGGATTCGTCCCGCGACTTCCGGACGGGGCCACCGCGGTCTCCTTCGTTCCCGACGACGAATCGGCGGAAGAGCTGCCGGAAGTGCTCACGGAGTTCGCGGAGTGCGGGATCTCCGACCTGCACCTGGTGAACGTGAACGCGGTCCGTTCGATCGCGGAACGCGGGCACGTGCCGGTTCCGGCGATCGGCAAGCTCCGGGAGGCCGTGGCGGAGACCGCCTCCAGGGGGACGGCGCTCGAAGGAAAACGGCTGGTGGTGCACGACTACTTTCTCTGGAAGGCGCTCTCGGACATGTACCCGGGGACGACGGGAGAGCGCGTCGAGTTCACCGGGTGCCAGGCCGGCACCGCGCTGGCCTTCGTGGACTGGGAAGGGAACGTGTACCCGTGCGACTCCCTCCCGATCCGGCTCGGCAACATCGAGGAGTCCGCCTTCATCGACGTGTGGGATTCTCCGGTGCGGTCGCGGGTGGTCGATTCCATCCGGGGAACGCCGTGGGCGTGCGACGGGTGCGGCGAATACCGCGGGTGCTTCGGCGGTTGCCGCGGCATGGGGTACCTGGCGGCGGGTTCCCTCGATGCGCCGGACCCGGCGTGTCCTTCGGTCCCCCGCACCGATCGTTGAATACGCCTCGGGTAATATGATGTAATCCACCGGATGGCCTACGAAGACGACTCGAGGCTTGCGCGGAAGGCCCAGCGGGGGGACCGCGAGGCGTTCGAGGTCATCCTGACGCGATACGAACGACCGATCTTCTCCTTCATCTACCACTTCTTCCACAACCCTTCCCTCTGCGAAGACCTGACCCAGGAGACGTTCCTTCGCGCGTGGAGGTTCATCAAATCGTTCCGGCCGAAGGAAAAACTTTCGACCTGGCTCTTCTCCATCGCGAAGAACCTCTGCATCGACGAGCTGCGGCGGATGCAGAAGGGGACCACCGTCGACATCGACGCCGTGGATCCCGAAGCGCTCGTCTCGGAGGGCGACCGTGCGGGAGACCCCCTGGACGCGTCGATCCGGCTGCAGGAGGGGGAGATGCTTCGGAAAGCGATCGCACGGATGCCGGATAAATACCGGGCGTGCATCATCCTGTTCTATTTCAACGAGCTCAGCTACGAGGAAATCGCGCAAGTCATGGATATTTCCCTCAGCAACACGAAGATTCTCCTGTTCCGGGGGAAAAAGATGCTCGCCGGCCTGTACAGGGAGGACCGGGGCGGAAAAGTGTAACAATCCGGCCCGGTGGATGTAGTAAGGGATGCACGGTACAAGGGGGAGGGTGTTTTGACCGGTTGCCGGAAATACGAAGGGATTCTCGCGAAATACCTGGACGGGGACGCGCTGCTCCAGGACCGGGAGGAGCTCGAACAGCATCTTTCCGTCTGCCCCGACTGCGAGCGGCTGTACCTTGAGCTGTCCGACGTGGACCGGGCATTGCGGGAGCATCCCGGGAAGCAGGTCGATCTCCCGCCGTACCTTCACGCACGGATCGTGGCGAACCTTCCGGAGAAGCAGGAATTTCCCCTTTGGGCATCCTGGGGCCGCCGGGCCGCGGCATTCGGCGTGGCCGTCGCCGGGGTCATCGCCCTGGCGATCGTTCTCCGGCAGGGGGATGGCACGCGGGTCGACCGTGTCGCCTCCGCCCCTTCCCCCGCGCCCGTGGTTCAACCCTCCGCACCGTCCGGTCCGCGGGAGATCCCCGTCCTTTCTTCCCCCGGTGAGCCTCGGGAACTTCCCGCCCGGAAGCCGGAACCGGATGGCGGCGGCAAGCGGGGAACCGAGGTGGCCTCCGCCCCGAAAGTGCAGGTGATCAAGGAAGTGAAGATCTTCTTCTACTACCCGCCGGCGCGGACCGTCGCCGTGACGGGCGACTTCAACAATTGGGACGCGAACGGCGTGCCGCTTGCGGTCGCCGGAAAGCCCGGCCTGTGGGAAACCGAGCTGCGGCTCCCCCCCGGCGCCTACTCGTACAACTTCATCGTTGACGGGGAGCTTCTCGTCCCCGACCCGAACTCGCCGAACCAGATGCCGGACGGGTACGGCGGGACGAACTCGATCCTGCTGGTGCAGGGGGAGACGGCGATATGAGGTATCCGCTGTCGGGTTTCTTCGCGGCCCTGGCCGTTATCTGGCTGGTCGCCGTTCCCCCGGCCGGCGCACAGCTCACCGGGATCGACGACCTGTGCCGGCTCCACGGGATCGGGGACGACGAAAGCATCGTCAGGATCCGCACCGCCTATCTGCAGGCGATGGAGACGGGTATCTCGGAAGAGATCCTCTTCCCGTTTGTCGAGGATGTCCTTCGGCACAAGCTCAACTGCGGTCAGATGGTGCGGGTGCTCGACGTCACGGCGCGGTTGAGAAAGGCGGACCTGCCGTACTTCGTCGTATTCAGCAAGGTGAGGGAGGGAGTCGCCAAGGAGGCGCCTCCGGCCCGGGTGGTGGAGGCCGCCGAGGCGAAATTTAAGACTTTATCGGAATCCCGCGATGTTTTAAAATCTCTCGGGTCGATGGGATACGGCATCCGCGACCCGCAGAACGCCGCGGTGGTGGTTTCCTCCTACATCGAAAGGGGATACGCCCCCGCGGAAATCGTGACGCAGATCAGGAACAAGGGGATCCAGGGGGGGGGATTTGCCGCGTTGTCCGGCGTGCTGGAGAAACCGGTGAAACGGAAAGCGCACTGACCTTGCCGGCGCGCAAAAAGAGGCCCGCCCTCGGCGCGGCGTCGCGGCTGCCGCTCGCGGCGGTCCTTTTCGCCGCCGGAATCCTCGTCGCCGTCTCCTGGTCCCCGGCGAGCGCCGGAGTGTCCGGCACGCTGCACGACTTCTCGAAGGACGGCCCCTACGGGCTTTCCACCCCGATCGCCGCGTCGGGGGCCTGTTCCGGGTGCCACATCCCGCACGGCGCCGATCCGAACGCTCCCATCTGGGCGCGAAGCCTGGCGGATTACATATCGGGGCTTACGGTGAACGGAGACACGGCGGGCAAGCCGAACTACGTTCTCCCTCCCACCCGCGCCTGCTACGACTGCCACGACGACCAGAGCTCCTTCCAGAACAACAAGCCGACGGGCTGGGGATTTTCGGCATCCCACACCCCGCCCGACATCGCCTTCGGGACCCAGGGACCGAGGGCGGGAAAAACCGGGTATTACGAGAACAACCCGCCGAGCTCCGACACCTACGGTGCGGATCCGTCGCTGAGGCCGCTTGCCACATGGCCGACCGACAACACGGCTTTGAACAAGACCGGCGGCCACTACTTCAAATGGGGCGATCCGACGGGGAGCACCAACGACACGTTCGACATCGGCGACAAGCTTCCGTGCAGCGATTGCCACGACCCGCACTCGGGCTCGGGCTTCCAGGCGTTCATCCGCTCGAACCTCCCAAACAGCGGCGCGAACCCCGGACTCGGATCTTCCTACTCCTCGGTGACGGCGAGCAGCTTCATGTCGAACAACAGCGGGATCACCCGCAGCAACTCCGAGAGCCGGAAGATCTGCGTTGCGTGCCACGGCTACTCGAACAACGGCACCCCGGTCAAATATTACGCGATCAATCCAGCCGCGTACGCCAACAACACCGACAACGTTCCGAGGCCGCCCCCGTCGGTTTCGGACCACGACAGCTCGGCGACCTCCGTCGCATGCGTATCGTGTCACGACCACAACACGGTCGGCGCCTCCTGCTCGACGTGCCACGGATACCCCCCGCCCGGGTATCCCGCCGGGAACACCCCTACGGCGTACTCTTCCGGGGCGGACAGCCACGCCCGGCACAGAAACGGCTACGCGTACGCCTGCGGCGTCTGCCACACCGGAAACGCCCACCAGGACAACAACGTGCAGGTGTCGTTCGATACGACCATCCTCGGAGGGCGGCTCGCCCTGGGGTCTTCGACGAATCCGTCCCCCCCGAAACGGGTGCCGGCGGGCGGGACCCAATGCTCGAACATCTACTGCCACAGCTCCGGCCGCGACGGGATCACCCCGTCGTCGAATCCGACCCATTACTCCACGGTCCAGTGGGGCGTGCAGTCCGGGCAGGTGATGTGCGACGGTTGCCACGGAAAATTCACGGTCGGCTCCGGCGGTGATTTTCTCGCGGACAACACGAGCATGCGGTACGGAGCGCCGAACTACGTCAATTCGGGAGCGCCGGGCTCCGCGACCTCGAACTCCCACAGGGCCCACGTAGGGACGTACGAATGTTCCGTCTGTCACGGGAGCGCTTTCGGCGATTACAACCCGGTATCCAGGACACGGACGATCTCGAGCGTCGCCAACCACGTGAACGGCACCCGCAACATATCGTTCACCGGGCCGGCGTTGGGAGGATCGGTAAACTACGATTCCGCCACGAAGACGTGCACCGTTCCCTCCTGCCACGGCGGAGGCGCGCCGCAGTGGGGAGGAAGCCTCACGGGCTGCTCCGACTGCCACCTGTCGTCGAGCCCGGACTCCGACGTGTACCTGAACCACTCGGCGAGCAACAACCTGTACGACGCAAACCAGGCGGGGAACATCAACATCACCGAATGGCAATATTCCGGACACGGGAAGACGACGGGCACGTACGACGTATCAGGCCGCCCCGCCGCCAACTTCTCGGGGGGAGACCCCTGCTACTTCTGCCACAACCCGTACGCGCTGCACGACAACACCTCCAACCCGTTCCGGTTGAAGGACCAGACCGGGGCGGCCGCGTACCTTTCCGACAAGGGGTGGAACGCGACGTGCCTGGTGTGCCACTACCATGCCACGGCACCGGTCGGCTACAACCCGTTCGGCGGGGCCGCCGTGAAGGCGACGGCGGCGTTCACCGACAACAACCATTACGGCGCGGATCATGTCGCCGCGGGGACGAACGGCGGAAAGCTCTGCTGGGACTGCCACGATCCGCACGGCGACCGGCCGTCGTCCGGCGTGAACAACATCTACATGATCCAGGGGGGTGGCAGCCGCACCGCTCCTGCCGTCGGACAACTGCTCAGGCAGAGCGACGGCACCTACGGGTTCCGCGGCACAGCGGGGACATTGACGACCAACGCTCCAGCGTTCATCGCGGCCGCCACGGGGACCGACTACGTGGACAATACCGGCGTCAACAGGAACGGGATCTGCCAGGTCTGTCACACGACCGCCTCCCACTGGACCGCGACGAGCGGCGACGGGCACAACGCCGGAGCCCGTTGCACCCAGTGCCACACGCACGATTCGGGATTCGCCCCGTCCGACTGCAGGGGGTGCCACGGGGGGAACGACGGTTTGACGGGGGCGGCGGGAGCGCCATTCGTCACGAGGTACTGGGGGGATTCCGGGACGACGGGGATCAAGAGCGGGCACGGAAGGGCGACCAGCCCCGCGATCGGGTGCGGGGATTGCCACGACGCGACTCTTCCGGGAGGGAGCACTCACAAGACGAACAACACATCGGGGACGGCGCCTTTCAACATCAACACCGAACATTGGCAGGGCAAGACCCGCACGGCCGATACGGATCCCAACACGAACACGTCCCACCTGATAGCGGCCTATATCGGTACCGGCACCGACGCGCAGAAGCAGATCGCGTTCGACGACGCATGTTACAGTCGCTGCCACCAGGGGAAGGGCATTTCGAATCACCGGCATACGAAACAGTCCCCGCTTTACATGGAGTTCGGAAGGAAGGGGACGACCTCGAACCCGAAGCAGTACGTCTGGAACAACAACGGTTCCTGGGACTACAAGAACGAATTCTACAAATCGTGGAGCCCCTGGACCATCCGCGACCTGACGACGGATGCGACCTACCCCGGATCGATGCCTTCCACGCACTATGGAACCTGCGTCTCCTGCCACGACCCCCATGGAACGGGGATCACGGACAACACCGTCACCAACAGCGGACCGAGCTCGGGGACGTGGACGAACCACATGGTCCGGGGGAAATGGAAAACGGACACGGCGGCCTTCTGCAACGGCGCCTGCCACAGGAAACCGTAAAGATTCCATGGGAATGATCCGAAATACGCCTCGGACGGCCGGCACGCCGGTCGCGGTGCTCCTGCTCGTGATCGTTGCCGCTTGCGCGTCCGTGGAGCCTCGCAAGCCCGCTCCCTCCCTGGAAGGAAGGATCCAGGGACAGCTGATACCGCAGGATAATTCGATCCGGCTCGGCGGCGTGGAAATCCGGGCCGCTGGGAAAACCACGGCTACCGATGAGGAAGGGCGGTTCGCCTTCGACACGCTGCCCCAGGGGAAGATCTCGATCGTCGCCGAAAAAAGAGCCGGCCGGGAAGATGCCGGCAGAATGATGGGAATCACTGTTGTTTATATCGGGGAAAATCCCGTCCAGTTCAAGGTGCCGTTCAGGGACGCGGCGTTCTTGGACCGGTTCTGCGAGGATTGCCACCCTTACCGGCCGAAACAACCCATCCGGCAGGGGCAGGTCATACGGGATGTGCATGTTTCGGGGATCGTACCGAATAAGGCGACGAAATGGCCGGA
Organism: Deltaproteobacteria bacterium; assembly: GCA_016234845.1. Classification (NCBI taxonomy): domain Bacteria; kingdom Pseudomonadati; phylum Myxococcota; class Myxococcia; species Deltaproteobacteria bacterium. The sequence continues at coordinate 17,871 of JACRNP010000012.1, forward strand.
AAGCCTCGATTCGAAGGGGCGGGTCACCTGTGAAAGTTGCCATACGCTCCACGAGACCACCAAGTTCGGGAAATTCCTGGTCGACCTGAAATCGGGTCCGCTGTGCAAGAAATGCCACTGAGGATGCTCGGAAAGTAACGAATTTTTCGTTTTTCCGTATTCGTATTCATTGGCGGTCGGTTCGCGAGCGGTGGACTGCCCAACGTACACGGGAGGGATCGATGGAGACGGGAAAAAGGCAAACGGTCGCCCTGATCGGGGGATTTCTCATGTTTGCCGTTTTGATCACGGCCTTCCCGGGCGGTATGGGTATGAACGAAGCGCGGGCCGCGCACTCGGACTACATGGGAGGAGCACAGGGGTGCGACGCCTGCCACAACCTGGCCTACACGGCGGTCGATCCCACGCCGTACACGAGCTACATCCTGAACAGCAAGCTGATGGAGATCAAAGGGCTGAACGCCGGTACCACCCCGGACCTGATGCCGTGCACGTTCTGTCACAGCTACACCACCGCGGCCCGCCGGCAGTTCATGACGAACTGGAACGTGATGAAGGAGGAGCGGAGCCAGTTCACGGGGACGGAGGGATACAACGATCCGAAACGCCATCACCCCGTGGACCGGTCCTACGACCTCGACGATCCGGTCCGCCGGAACGTGAACCTGTATCCGTACGAAGTGAACAACATCACGATGTCGCCATGGCTCGGGAGCGATCCGTACAGAAGCTGGACCAAGCCGGCCAGCCAGATGGCGTGCACCGATTGCCACGACGTGTCCCTCTACACGGCGGCCTATCCGGACCACCCGGCGTTGTGGAACGCGGACAACACGCCGATCACCTCCTCATCCCGTTACAACAATCCGTTCATGCTCCGGAACGTGACCTCCTGGACCTGGTCCGGCGCCCCCTCGCAGCCGACGGGGAACGCTCCGGATTCCTTCTGCCTCCAGACCTGCCACAACAGCACTTTCGGGCCCGCCACGAAAATGGGCCATTACGGCTGGGGTGCGTACGGGTTGAACGGAAACGTCCTCCGGGAACCGGGCGGCACCCCGCTGAAGAAATCGTCTTGCGTCGATTGCCACGAGGTCCACTTCTCCGGCAACACGACTCCCGGCCTGATGGGGGAGGGAAGATCCTCCAACAATACGATCGACGATCAGAACTGCACCTCGATTTGCCACGACGATACGAACTGGATCGCCAGCGGGCACAAGAAAGGGCTTGCAGCGAACTACACATGTTCCTCGAACTGCCACACCACGGCGGTGTCGCACCGTGAAGCAGCGAACCCGCTCCGCCTGTCCGGCGGCGAGGACGCGATCAAATCCGACCTCTCCACCAACGTGGCGAGCGACAACGCCGACAACGACTACAACGGCCTGGCCGACGACGCGGGCGAGTCCGCGTTCCGGAGGAGCAGGTCCTCGAACTGCAACAACTGCCACCAGGAGCACGGGTACCACAAGGGGAAGATCGTAAGCGCCACCGACAAATCCGCGGCGTGCACGGATTGCCACGATCCCCATGGGAAGGGCGTTTTCAACGGGACCGACAACAACGCGTACATGATCCGGGCGACCGTGATCGGGAAAAACACGGTCTATCGCGGGAAGACCGACTTCTACACCGTCGCCGGGACCGGGGTCTGCGACAACCCGAACTGCCACGGGAAGCCTCTCGGTCCGAAGGGGACCGCCGGCACGATCATGGAGGATGTCGCCGAGCACCGGACCAACGTCACCGTAACCTTCAACTCCGACTGCACGATCTGCCATTCCCACTCCGGTCCGGGGCCGCAGACGAGCTTCGCCCCCAACTGCAACGGCTGCCACGACTACGCGGGGCAGCCGCACAAGGCCGGCGCGCACGTGCTGAGCCCGGTGCACGACAAGCACTACAAGACATTCGCGGACAACGGGTACGAGTTTTCCTGCTCCTCGTGCCACATGGACAATATCCACAACGAATCGATTGTATCGGTGCCGACCCAATGGGGAGACCCGAGCCACACGGATCTCATGATCAGCAACAACGTGCAGGTGAAATTCGACGGCCTGAACCCCGCCGGAACGTACTCCCCGGCCGCCGGGAGCCGCACGGCCCCCGCCGCGGGAACGTGCTCGAACCTCCGGTGCCACGGGGCTACCCTTCCGGCGAACGCGAAGGGAACGAACCAGACCCCTTCCTGGGACTGGAACCAGCGGTCGACCGGCGCGTGCGGTACGTGCCACCGGGTCTACGCCTCCGCTCTGAAGATGGCCACCGGCGCCCATCGGGATCATGCCGACTCCGCCGCGGGCTACGGTTTCGGCTGCAACACGTGCCATTACGAGACCACTCCCGACGGCCTGACGATCCCCCTTACCTCCGCTCGCTCCTTTCACATCGACAACAGTTCCCGGGTGACGTTCAACACGTCGGATTGGCGGTTTACCGGGGCCGGCGCCGGATCGTACACGGGCACGACGACGATCGGGGACGCCGGCGGCACGTGCACGAACGTCTACTGCCACAGCAAGGCCTCAGCGAAAACGAATCCGTACGGCGGCCTCGTGGTGACCCCGGGCTGGGACAACACCACGGCACTGGCATGCTCCGCCTGCCACGACGCCCCCCCGGCGTACACGAGCGGGACCCCGAAGGCGAACACCCACGCGAAGCATTCCACCGCGCCTGCGGCATTCGGATGTCAGGTGTGCCATTGGAGGACGACCCAGGACGGGACGTCGGTGCCGCAGTCCGGGAAGGCAAGCCATGTGAACGGCGAGTGGGATGCCGTCTCCGAAGGGGATGTCGCCGCGAACCCCGGCGCGACCGCGAAGCAGCTTTCCCACAACTTCGCCTACGACAACTCCCTGAAAACGTGCAACTCCGCGGCGTGCCACGGCGGATGGCTGGTGGGGAACCCGAACGTCCCCGCCTGGGGCGGCGGCACGATCGGCTGCCAGACCTGCCATTCGAACAGCGCGGGCGTGGCGGTTTCCGCGGATACGGACGAGTTCGTCTGGGACAACGGGGTGATGTCGAAGGTCCACCCCGGGGAGTACGGCGGTTTGAGCAGCGGCGCCGGGCACGGCCGCAGCGGCAGCGCTTACGCGTCGGGGCGCGCTGCGGCGGGTTTTGCCGGGCCGGCTCCGGACGCGACCGGCTGCCTGTACTGCCACACGACGGGCGTGGGTCATGGGGATTCGACGAACCGCTTCCGCCTGGCGAACAAAGGGCCGGCGAGCGGCGTCCAGGACAACGGGTGGAACAACGTGTGCCTGCAGTGCCACGCCACGGGCGGCGCGGGATTCAATCCAGGCACGGGATACGGGTCGAAGGACGCCACGTCCACCTTCGTGGACGACAACCATTACGGGTACAAGCACACGGCAGGCACGATGGGAGGGACGTTCTGCTGGGACTGCCACGATCCCCACGGGGACACGAACGCGTACATGACGCACTCGGGCGACGGGACGGCTCCCGGGAAGGGAGTGACGTCGGTGTCGGACGGTGTGTTCGGGATCCCGACGACGTCGCGCCCGGTGTGGGTAGGGGACGTGTCGGCGGCCACGGGCGGGGGGTACACCTCGGCCGACCTGGTGGCGTCGACGACGAACAGCGTCGTTGCGGACGGGACGTACCAGGGGCTGTGCCAGACGTGCCACGCGGCGAGCGGTGGTGCAAACTACTACAGGCGGAACCTGTACACGGCGCTTACCGGCCACAACGGGGCGGACACGCAGCTCTGCACGTCCTGTCACTCCCACAACGCCGGCTTCTCCCCGTCGTGCAACGGGTGCCACGGCGAAGCGTCCGCTTTGAGCGGCGCGCCGCCGTTCGCTCCCTTCGGCGGCAACCGGATCTGGCCGTCCACGGTGGACAACTACGCCGTCCTCGCGGGATTGGGGAACCATCGTTCGCGGCCGGCCAGCGGAGTCGACAATTCGGGACACGACCCGTTCACCGGAGCCACCTCCGGCTGTGTCGAGTGCCACACGAACACTCCCGGCGGCGGTGCGACGCACAACCAGGCGACGAACGTGAACGCCCCGATGACGAACATCTCCAATCACAACTGGTACGCGGGGGCCGCGGCGTCCTGGTCCCGGGGGACCCTCGACGGCGGGGTGGCGGGGGGGAGCGTCGTGGACGACTCCTGCTCGAACATCAACTGCCACAGCCCGTATTACGGCACTCCCGCGAACCAGTACAAGTCGGGCACCCCGGCTCCGTACACGCGGTATTGGCTGAACATGACGCTGTGGGACTGCTACACGTGCCACGCCTACGACGGTCGCACGGCGACCTCGCGTCCGGCGGGGGCCGACAACACGATATCTACCGGAATGCATTCCCGGCACGTCGGAACCTTGCAGTACGCCTGCTCGCGGTGCCACGACGTGACGGGGTATTCGGCGGCGTCGCTGACGGGGAACCACAAGAACGGTTTTGTGAACTGGAGTTTCGCCGGTTCCCTCAACCCGTATGGGTCGACTCCTTCCTACAGCGTCGCCACCGGGTCCGCCGCGCCGACCGACGACAACGCGGCCGCCGGCCACCGTTCCTGGGGCAGCTGCTCCAACCTGTACTGCCACAGCATCGGCCAGAAGGCGACCGGTGCGGTGTTGACCGGGGCGGCGGGGGAGTATCTCGTCCCTGCATGGGACAACGTCCTGAGCGGGCAGTGCGGATCGTGCCACAGGTCCGACGGGGTCCAGGGCACCGCCACCTGGATGGACAGCGCGGGGCACAACAAGCACCTTTCGCTCCCCTACAGGAACTACTACACCTGCTCCACCTGCCACAACGGTCTGGGATCCGGCGCATCGTCCCATGTGGACAACCAGGTGAATCTCGCCTTCGGAACGACCTTGAACGGAACGACGATCGGCGCGACGTACAACCAGGGGAACACGCATCCCGTGGGGAACGGCCTCGGGACCTGCACGGCGACCTACTGTCATGGTACCGGGACCCCGGCGCTCACCGGTGGCGCGAACCAGGCGGGCGTTCCGAACGTCCCCGCCTGGGGAACCGCATCCACCGCGCTCTGCGGGTCGTGCCACGGCGGGTACGGAGGAGCGGTCAACTATCCCGGGAAGGCATCGAATTACCCGACCAGCGGCGCGCACGCGCGGCACATGAACGACCTGTCCGGTCCGATGATATCGGCATGCTACGACTGCCACGCCTCGACCCACGCCGACGGGAAGGTGGATTTCCGGACGCGGTACGACAACACGACGGCGACGACCTTCGCGCTGACCCAGACGTGCGACCCGTGCCACGGGACCGGCGTTGCGACGGCAAAGGCGAACTGGAACACGGTGGGCTTGGTGGACTGCCTGACGTGCCACGGATCGACGGCGGCGTACACGAATGCCAACGCCACCGGACGCGTTGCGCCGAACGTGGGGGGAGACAATTCGACCTACGGAGCGAACGTGCGGGGGCACAACCGCCCGACGGCGAGCGGCGTGTACCCGGTGACGTCCAACCCGGCGGCGAACCGGACGTGCGAGCACTGCCACAATCTGTCGATCGCGCACATCGACGGGACGGACAACACGACGTACGCGGGGAACCGGTTGTGGGACAACGTGAACGGGGTCAGCGGCATATCGACGGTGTCGGGGATGTGCGCGGCGTGCCACACGACGTCCGGGAGCAGCCCGGCGACGAAGAAGGGGATCAACACGCACGGGAACGCGGGGTACCCCGGGCGTCTCGAGGCGGTGTTCACGGCCCTTTCGTGCAACCAGTGCCACGAGCCGCACGGGATGGTGAACGTTTCGGCCGCTCCGGCGGGTTTGAACCTGTGGATGATCAACCCGACGATCACGGTGGCGACGGGCGTCACATCGTCGCCGGTGCGCCTGTTCGCGAAGTCGGGGGCGAATTCCTTCGACAGCACCGGGACCGCTTCCGACATCTGCCGGGTGTGCCACGCCAACACGTCGAATCCCGGATATCCGATGGCGTACAACGTCGGCGGGCAGCACGCGGCGCCGGGGTATGCGGGGAACGAGACGGGGAAGGACTGCTCCAGTTGCCACTCGCATAACCAGGACGGCGCGATCGGTACGGTGGACGGGTTGATGCCGCTGGAGTGCAACGGATGCCACAGCTATCCGGGGCTGGACAACACGGGCGCCAACCTGAAGCAGATGAGCGTCGGGCACTGGAAACACGTCGGTCAGCCGCTCCCGGTGGGCGATGCCGCGAACAACAAGGGGTTCGACTGCACGCTGTGCCACTACAACTACACGCACAACGAGTCGGGCCTCGCGAAGGGGCAGGCGTGGCCGGCCGCGTATTTCGACAACGTGAACGTGAACTTCGACCCGTCGTGGAACCCGGGGAGCACGACGTATCGCGGCCTCGCGGTGCCGACCACCGGGAACGGCGGGACGGGAGCCTGCGCGGGGCTGTACTGTCACGGCGGAAACGCGACCCTGAACCCGGGCTGGGCCGGTTCGTCGACCTCGCCGGCGTGGAACGGGACGCTGGCGTGCGGTACGTGCCACGACACGGGGATCGCGGACACCACCCCGGGGACGCTCTTCTCGACGAAGAACCACCCGGTGCACATCGACAACGTGGGCAAGCCGTATGGCCCGGAGACGTGGCGGTTCAGCGTCGGGACGAACTGCTCGGAGGGTACCGGCTGCCACACGCGGTACGACCTGACTCCGGGCGGCCTGCACGTGAACAACGCGAAGGATCTTCGTTCGACGCCTTCGGACAACGGGTACGTCGCGGCGACGCTCGCCACGACGCAGGTGTGCCGGAACTGCCACAGCACGTACACGTCGGTGAGCATCCCGGTTTCCGGCGATGCGCAGGTGCGGACGCAGGCGAACTGGGACAATCCGGGGTATTTCGTGGATTGCCTCACCTGCCACAACGGGACGGCCGCCGGGACCCAGGCCACCGCGCGCATCGACGGGAGCGGCGGCGTGGCGGCGGCCATCGAGGGAACGATTTCCACCATGGGGCACGGAACCGCCGGGATCGGGTGCGGCTGGTGCCACGGCGACATCGGGCATCTGGGCGCCAACCGTCCGGTGAACTCGAACCCGTACCGGCTGACCGGGTACTTCTTCACCGGGACATACCCTCCGATCACAACGCTGGGGGGGATCGACTACATCTGCAACTACTGCCACGCGATGTTCGGGCCGCCGGACCACACCTGGCGCGTTTCGGGGAGCGGGGCGTACGGTCCGGAAGCCAAGGGGGCGGCGGATACGCACCCGACCACCGTCCTCGGAGTCGGAACGGACAAGGACCGGTGGTACCAGTTGCCCTCCAGCCCGCACATACCGCTGTACGGGGACCTGATGGACAACAACTACAACCGGTCGGGCGGGACGAACAACTATGTGCTGTGCGTCTCGTGCCACGATCCGCACGGCGTCGGCGCATCCGCGGTTCCCTCGTCGGTTCGCAGGTTCTCCGGCCAGAACACCGATCCGAAGGGGACCAAGGCGCTCCGGTTCAACTATTCGGTCGGTGCGCCCACCGCGCTCTGCTCGCAGTGCCACAAGTAGGACGGGACCCAGGGAGGTTCGAAGATGGACAAGCGTGATCGTTACCGGGCGGCACTTCTCGTCCCGGTTCTCCTGGCGGCACTTGCCGGACCGGCGTGGGCGGCGACGCCCGGGGCCAAGGCAAGCCACCATCCAGGGCAGGACTGCTCCGGGTGCCACAAGATCCGTGGAAAGTCGACGGGGGGGACGCCCGCGAAATCCTCTCCCGCGACGCCTGCCAAGGGGACTGCGCCGGCGGCGACTCCATCCGGCGCTACTCCTGCGAAGGGAGCCCCCCAACCTCGATGATGGGCGGTTGCCACAGCGTTGCCGCCAGGGGAGCGGCCTGGGCACGAGGGATGGCGGCGGCCATCTCCCTCCGGATCCTGCTGCTGCCGTTCACCGCGGGAGCCGCGGACGTGCGGGTCGTAACCACCGCGGACGGACTTCCGTCGAACTGGGTGACGGCGCTTGCGCCGGAGCCGGGGGGGAAACTGTGGGTGGGGACCGGAAACGCCGGGGTATACCTGTTCGAGCCGGCCACGGGGAAAGGGAAAGGGTACCGTGTCGCCGACGGGCTTTCTTCCGACGAGACCACATCCATCGCCCTCTTCCGGGGGAAAGTGTACGTCGGTACCGCCGCCGGACTCTCCGTGTTCGACGGCTCCAAATGGGAGTCCATCACCAGGATCGAAAACGTGACCTTGCGGAATGTCCGGCTCGCCGCCTCGCCCGGCGGGAAGGAGTTGTGGGCCTGCTCCGTCTACCTCGCCGGGGGGACGGTCCGTTTCGATGGTACGAACTGGAAATTCATGGGGGGGAAGGGGCGCGGCCTGTTCAACGATATCGAATCCTTCGCGTTTCCGCCGACGGGCGTGGTGATGGCGGGCGGATCGGGAATCCCTTACCTGTACGCGGGGGACGAAGTGAAGGTCATCGGCGAGGGCCTGCCTCCGATGAGCCTGTTCGCCGTCGCGGAGAAGGAAGAGGCGCTTCTGCTCGGCTCGAGCCGGGGGATGTACCGATTCGACGGGAATAAGTGGAAAGAGATGCCGCTGCCGCCCGCGCTCGCCGGATCGTCGGTTTTTTCGATCGCGGTGCAGGGTGGAAGGGTGATTGCCGGCTCCGACAGGGGAATCGTCCTCGTTGTGGATGGATCAGCGCGTTTTTTAAGCCGGAACGAGGGCCTGCCGGCCGACCGGGTCACCGCGGTCGCAATCCTGGACGGCAGGGTCGCGGCGGGAACCGCCCGGGGACTTGCGTTGATCTCGAACTGGTGAGCGGGAAGAAACAAAGGGTCCGGTTATGCGTAATATCAATAGAAACGGGAAGATGCGTCTTCGGGGGAGGACATTGCTGATGGGCGATCGGGCCAGATTCCGACCGGTGCATTTCATCCTGCTCCTGCTTCTGTTCCTGGTTTTCCTTGGCTGGCCGCCGGGAGCGGACGCTGCCCACGATCTTTCCCAGGATTGCTATAACTGCCACAACATCCAGACCGGCCAGGTCTGGGCCGGATCGTACTCGATCTGGTCCGGCAAGGCGATCGGCATGTCGCCGTATTCGCGACCCGTCACCTGCGACATCTGCCACTCCGACTACGGCAACCGGTTCAAGTCGACCAGCGAATCGCACCACCCGGTTCCGACCATCGGAGTCGGCGCGATGGTGAACGATTACGACAACGGCGTCCGGATCGATTGCCGGGACTGCCACAACGGGAATTCCGTAACCACCCTGACGCCCAACCTCATCCCCGATCTCGCCCCGACCGACTACCTGAGCACGGCGGGGAACACCGCGACGGACGGGTATCCCAACCACGACGTCCTCTTTCCGAACAACCAGGTCGTCCCGGGGGACAACGCGCACCTGCTGTCGATGCTCCTCTCCGCCGGGCAGCGCACCGTTTCCGGCTCTTCCGTCTACAACAAGGTCCCCTCCGCGAACCCCGCGACCGACTACGCTTTCTGCTTCGCATGCCACGACGGCAGCGCGAACACCGCCCGCGCGGTCAACGTCCGCCAGGACTACATCGACAAGGGGCACTACTTCAAGTCGACCGGCGGGGGGATCACCGCGGGGGACCGGATCCCGTGCTCGGACTGCCACGCGAGCCACAACAGCGCGACCAACGCCCGCCTCTTCGAGCCCGACAACACCACCTGGACGGGTGCCCGACCTTCCGGCTTGACGTTCGCCTCTCCGTACGCGCCCACCAACGCGGAGTACCGGGCGGTCTGCATCTTCTGCCACGAGGATTACAATTCCACGGATTCGGTGACCACGACCAAGCGGGTCAGAAACGTCGCTCCCGCCCCGCGGAAGTGGGGGGTCACAGGACACGCGGCGTCCGATACGCAGTCGTGCAAGCAGTGCCACAATCCGCACAAGACCCCGGGCGGCGGTCCGGACTGCCTCACCTGCCACACCGCCGGCGGCGCGGCGGGGGCCGTCTACGATTACATCGACGCACTGTTCAAGGGGGTCGGTTCCGACAACACCGCGACCCAACCGGCATCCGTCGGTTCGCTCACCTGGAGCCAGCACGGCGGATTCGTGTCCGCGGGCGGCGCCGCGCGGTTCATATACACGTCGCCCTACAACACGAAAGCGGTAAACGACTGCTTCAAGTGCCACGGCGACCGCCACAACAACACGTATTCCCTGATCGACGCGGACGGCGCCGATTCCTACGCGTACAGCGCCTCGCTGGGGATGCGGGACAACACGGCCTCCGGAATCGCCAACGCGAACGCCTTCTGCCTCACGTGCCACGACGGGAACGGCGCATCCGCGGACGTCCAGATCGGGAACGTGGCCCCTCCGAACGTCGCGGCGAACTATGCCGGCGGAGGCCACGGCCGTCCCCAGGCGTCGGGCGCCTACACCGTTTCCCAGAACAACCCGGCGAACCTGAAGTGCACCGACTGCCACGAGGTGCACGGCTCCAACCACGCGAAACTGCTGCCGGCGAAGAAAAACGAGGTCACGGCGAACTTCACGATCCCCTCTAACTTCCCCGAGAAGACGTTCCGCAGCGGCGGGAGCACATTGCTCGCCCGCGACGTCGACTTCACCGACTACTCCAGCCCCGCTTCCGGGAACGGTTTCGGCACGACCGGGGATCCGGGAGACCAGCGCGCTCCCGCCGGGGCGACCACCGGCTTCTGCGACGCATGCCACCGGTTCGCCGGCCGCGCCAACCGCGGCACCGACAACGTGACGGGCAAGACGCACACCCACGAGGGGATCGTCGGTGATCTCAACCAGTCGTCGCCGTCCCAGATGACGTTCACGAAGGATTGCCTCGAGTGTCACGACACGCACGGCACGACGAACCTCGAAATGGTCCGCACGACGATCAACGGGGTCACGCCGGTGACGTTCACCTCGCGCACGGGGGCGAACTCCTTCGACCCGGTCGAGGGCGGCAGCACGGCGAACGCGAACTCGGTGTGCACCGCGTGCCACCAGAATCCGACCGAGAACCCCGCCCTCAACGTGGACCACAACTTCCGCAGCTCCACCGTGAACCCGGACCACAACGAGGACACGAACTGCACGGCGTGCCACCCCCACGGGACCGCCGCCGACGCGAAGAAGTTCGGCTTCCCGCAGGCGGCGTGCAACTCGTGCCACGGGACGGTTTCCGACACCGCGGGGATGCCCGCATCCGGGGACACCGGGACGTACCACACCGACGCCAACAACGTGATCGGCACCCGGGCCGGGGACAACACGGCCCACAAGATCCACGTGAACTACCTGGTGAACAAGCGCGGCGTGGCGCGGAGCTCCTCCTGCTACGTCTGCCACGCCGGGGGCGGTTCCGGCGAGTCGGGCGGACACCCGGGGAACCCCACGAACAAGAATTTCAAGAGCGGCACGCAACCTTCCGCGGTTCCGTACCTCCAGGTCGCGCTCGACAACACGGGCGCGGTCTGGAACACATGGAACGGCGCCGGGTCGGGCCCGACGTACAGCGGCACCCCCGGCCAGGCGGCGGACAATACGAACGGCTGGAAGACGTGCTCCAACACGAAGTGCCATTACGCCCTGTCGCCGTCCTGGTCCGGAAAACAGCAGATCACGGCCCTGCCGGGCGTGATGACCGTGTCGACTCCCGACGCGCTCCCCGCCGCTGGAAACGTCCTCCAGGGTTCTACCAACAACGTGATCGACAAGATCCGCCTCCAGACCGATGCCTCGGGTACGGTCATCGACAACCAGTTCAAGGTGCGCATGGGCGTCGGGGCGACGGCGGTGTACGGGACCGACATCGCCCGGATCACCTTCTGGGAAGACGCGGACCTGAGCGGAACCGTGAACGGGGGTGACATCCAGATCGGCGGAGACGCGGTTTTCTCGGGGACCGACAACGGCTACACGGTTGCGCCGGTCTCCTACTCCGTACCCGCGAGCACCACGAAACAGGTGCTGGTCGTGGTCGACATCGGCGCGGCCGCGGTCAACGGACGCACCATGGCGTTCTCCACGGTAAACGGCGAGCTCAAGGCGTCGTACGGCACGATCAACGCGTGGACGACGTTCACCTCGAACACTTTCACCGTCGCCGCGCCGGGCACCCTCACCGTATCCACGCCCGACGCCTTACCGGCGGCCGGCCCCGTGATGGTGGGTTCTGGGAACAACGTGGTGGACAAGATCAACCTCGTTGCGAGCGGCGGGTTCTCGACCGTCACGGGCCTCAAGGTGAAGCAGCTGGGCACTGCGGTGAACTCGACCGACATCTCGGCCGTCACCTTCTGGCGGGACGTGAACTCGAACGGGACGCTGGAAACCGGCACCGATACGCTTCTCGGAGGCGCGGCCACCTTCAGCGGGGCGGATAATACTTACTCGGTGTCTGGGTTGTCGCTGACGGTTTCTTCCGGGGCGACGGAGCGGATTCTCGTGGTCGACAACGTGGCGGCGGGAGCCACCACCACGCGGACGATCCAGACCCAGGTGGTCGACGCCTCCTACGTGACCCTGTCCGCGGGGACGGTGGCGGGGACCTTCCCGATTACGGCGTCCACGGTACAGACGATCAGCAGCGGAGGGCAGCTCACGGTGACCACGCCCGACGCGCTTCCCGCGGCCGGGGACATCCGCGGCGCCTCGGACAACAACGTGGTGGACAGGATCACCCTCACCGCGGCTACGGCGAACGTGACGGTGAGCGGACTCTGGGTGAAGGAGCTGGGTACCTCGGCGGACGGATCCGACATCTCCGCCGTGTCCTTCGTGGACAACACCGCCGGAGCGGGCACCCTGCTGGGCACGGCGACGTTCAACGCCGCCGACAACACCTACCGCCTGACGGGGCTGGGTCTCACCGTGGTGGTCGGGACGCCCCGGACGATCGTCGTGATGGCGAACATCGCGAACGGAGCAACCGCGGCGAGGACCGTGCAGACCCAGGTGAACGACGGGTACGTCCAGGTTTCGACGGGAACGGTAAACGCCATCACCTCGTTCAGCTCGACGATCCAGACGATCCGGGCGCTCACCGGCAGACGATCCGGGCGCTCACCGGTCTGGTTATCACGGACACCGCGGGTTCGACGACGCCGGTGACGACGACGAGCCTGAGCGCGAGCGGTACGCACCAGTTCTACTCCACCGCGACGTATTCGAGCGCCGCGTTGAACCAGAACGTGACCACCGGTTCCGCCTGGTCGCGCGCCGGCACCGCGACGGGGAGCACCGTCGGCGCCGCGACCGGCTTCTACACCGCGGGATCGACGGCGGGGACCGACAACGTGACGGCCACCTACCGGGGGCAAACCGATAACACCACGGTGGACGTGACCACCGCCGCCGCGCGCACGTATTTCCTGTTCAGGCCGGGTGTCCAGACGAGCGTAGGCGCGGACGGCCAGATGCACAACGGTTGGACGAGCGCGACCACGTTTTCCCCGGCGCCCGGGAATACGGGAATGGCGACCTCGGCCTATTCGCCGACGCCAAACGGGTGGAACACGGCCGTCAACCTGAGGATCAATTCGACGGGAACCACGACGTACCTTCTGATGCGTGCGTATACGATGGCGAACTACGCATCCGCCAACACGATTCCGGCGCAGACCGTGAGCGGGCAGATCGGCCTTCGGAACGGGACCGGAAACGCGACCGCGTACCTGGCCCTCTACGATTACAATCCCGCCGGCGCCGCCGGGAACGGAACGCAGATCGGAGGCAATTCCGGAACGTTGAGCGTCACGGCAACCCAAACCAACTTCACTTGGTCGATCACGATCCCGTCCTCCTACGTGATTCCGGTCGGCCATCGGCTCCAGCTCCGGCTCTATTACACCGCGTCCGTCTCCGCGCAGAGCAACCGCGCATACATAGGGTCCACCACGGTCGGAACGAACAGCGGTTCGTTCACGATCACGGAGACCTCCACCGAAAACCTCGCTCCGCCCCGCACCACCGGCGGCGGCACCGCCATCGCCTGCAACACCTGCCACCAGTTCGGGCCGGATGACGCGACGGCGGGATACAAGGACAGCAGCCAGTACTACTACGCCCTCCCCGGTTCGCACGCCAAGCACGGCGTTTCCCTGACCGCGGGGACCGATCCTGTGGCGGACAACGCGATCGACACCTGCACGATCTGCCACCTGGCCGGGACCGGCGCGTTCGGCTCGGACCACATGGACGGAACCGTCGATCTGCGTTCCGGGTCGATCGGCACACGGACCGCCGGTCCGGCGTACGCCGACGACGGGACGTACGCCGGCGCCTCCCGGACCTGCTCGAATGTGTATTGCCACGCGGGACGTTCGACTCCGCAGGCCACCGGCCAATCGTGGGGATACGGAACGTCCACGTGCGGGGTCTGCCACGCGGTGACGCCCCCCTTCGGAAAGCACGCGCTCCACAACAACGGGAACGTGAACACTACGCCGTCGGACACCTCCACGGCGGGGAATTACAACTTCTCGTGCTACTACTGCCACCCCTCCGGCGCGGAGCATGTGAATTACCCGGTATCCGCGGTACAGGCGGCGCAGGTCTCCTTCTCCGGGACGCTCGGAGCGCAGACCCTGAGCGGCACCTATACCGCCGGCGGCACGACGGCCGGCTGGGACAACGTGGCGAGCCAGGGGCTCTCCTGGACGAACGGTTCCTGCGCCGTTTACTGCCACACGAACGGCCAGGGCGGGGCCGCCCTGGTCACTCCGACATGGAACCATTCGGGGTTCCCGACCGCGACGTGCGTCGGGTGCCACGACACGAGAGGCGCTGCGACGTCGCTGTCGACCCGCCACCGGAAGCACACAGACGACACCGCGACCACGGGGTACAACTTCTCCTGCGACGAATGCCACGCGACGACGGTGGCAAACGATTCGTGGACGACGTTACACGCGACGACGGGCCGCCCCAACCACGTGGACGGCAACCCGACGGTGCAGTTCAGCACGACGCTTCGGGCGACAACGCTCGCCATTTCCGGGACGTTTACACAGGGAGTCGACAGCTGCGCGAACACGTACTGCCACAGCGACGGGTCGAGCATCAAGAACGGCGGAACGATCCAGGCGAACTCGATCCGGTGGGACAACACCACGACCCCGCTTCCGTGCAACTCGTGCCACGGCGCCGGCGGTCCGGTCTCCGGAGCCCCGAACTACACGACGTCCGGCAGCCGCAGGAACAGCCATGCGGCGCACGCGTCGGTGACGTGCCAGACGTGCCACAGCCAGACGACGACGACCGGAAACACGATCACGACCGCGGCCAACCACGTGAACGGTACGTACCAGGTGAACGGAACGGGATTCACGTACGCCTTCAACGCCACGACCGGATCCACGTGCGCCTTCACGTCGGGCTGCCACAGCGGCACGGTGACGTGGGGGACGCCGCTGACCGGCGGATGCTTCGCCTGCCACACCGGCGCGGAAGTCGCGAACAAGCCGCTGGAGGCCGTGGACGGCGTGCCGAACCCCGTGGACAACACACAGTACAACGGCAACGGCCACGGGAACTCGACCGCCTTCACCTGGGACAGCATCGCCGGCCCGGCGTTCCTCTACAGCTATACCGGTACCCCGAACAGCGGCTGCTACGAGTGCCACAGCAGCGCGGCGAGCCATGTTCCGAAGAGCGCGGCGGACCCGTACCGGCTGGGCGCGTGGGCTTCGAACGTCGACGGCCTCTGCAACGACTGCCACGGTCCGTCGGCGACGAATCCGAACAAGGCGTTGAGCGCGCCGAACCTCGGAATCCTCGGTCACAACAAGGTGAACACGGGGTCGGCCAGGACGTGGCCGGGATCGTATGACTACAAGTGCGTCGATTGCCACGATCCTCACGGCGACGGCAACTACTTCATGGTTCGATCCGCCGTGAACAACCCGGTAAACTCCACCGACACGAACGCGGGGAGCAATTCCTTCGGCACGCCGAAAGACAACGCTCTCTCGAACGTCACGTTCACGAGCCTCGCCGGCTTCGCGGCGAACAGCTACGCCGTTTCAGGGACGGCGGACGGTATCTGCGAGGTGTGCCACAACCAGACCACCCTTTTCAACGCCAGCGGCTCCGACAACACCGGCACCCACGCGTCCCGCACCGGCCGCTGCACCTCCTGCCACAAGCACGATACCGGCTTCAAGGGATCGGGAGATTGCGAGGCGTGCCACAACAACGCCCAGGGGCCGAGGCGCGCGATCACGGCGGAATTCGGATACGCGTCGCACCACAGCCAGGGCGTCACGGCGGCCACGGTGACCAAGGTCACCTGCTCCCAGTGTCACATGGAAGCGAACGCGGACGGCTCGATGAGCACGACGTACCACAACAACGGCGCCTCTTCGCCGTACCCGATCGACCTGGTCGTGTACACGACATACCCTACGCGCGGAACGCCGGTGTCGATCACGAATCTTGCGCAGGCGGACCTTGCGCCCGCCAGCGCGCATTGCCAGTCGTGCCACAACGCGACGAACCAGGCCGCCGCGCCGTTCAGCGGGGAGGGCGACACACGCACACCGAGGGTGTATGCATGGGACGCCACGCCGGTGGGTACGAAGTACGGGGCGACGACTACCGCTCCGTTCGGGAAGGTGTCTTCCACGACATACAATGTGGTTCCGGCTGACCTGATCAACAAGGCGTACTCTCCACACGGCAATCTCGCGAACAACCACGGAGGGTACGCCACCAGCGGGGCATGGACGGACCGTTACGCGGCGACCAGCGGGACGGCGGCGCGAACCGCGGTTACGAACGTGGCGTGCCTGGACTGCCACAATTCGCACGGGTCGGGAGTGACCGGGGGTACCTCGTACGTCAGCCCGGCGTCGAGCTACACCGCGGCGACTTCCGCCCCCGGAAACGGCGGGATACTCAAGGACACCGCGGCGTACACCCCCGCCGCGAGCACGACCGCGGGAAACCTGTACAGCGCGCAGGCGGATCTCTGCTTCGACTGTCACCTGGGGGATGACGCCACCGCCCCGAGGAAATTCACGAGCTACCGCTCGCCCGCGCCGACACAGCCTGTGCAAGGGTACTACGACGCCAACGGTCTCACCGGGGCGACGCGCTGGGGAACCTCGCAGATTTGGACCGGCAGCTTCGCCTACAAATCCGCGGTGTTCAAGGGAGGCCACTTCGGGGCGAGCACGACCACGGCGAGCGGCACTTCCGCGCTCATGAAATCCACTCCCGCGGGGACGATCCTTGGCCTTTGCACGAAGTGCCACGATCCGCACGGGGTGGACCCTGCCGCGGCGAACGCGGCGTACCGGGTCCCGGCGCTGAAAGGGACGTGGATGACCTCCCCGTACAAGGAGGATCGGGCGGGGGATCTGGTCGGTGCGACCATTAACGACGCGAACACATGGTCCCCCTCGAACTCGTCGCGGTTTACGGGCACGCCCAAGCCGTACAGCGCGCCGCGGCAGAATCCGAGCTTCGCCTACAATCAGCCCGCCATCGTGGGCGGCGGATTCGGAACAGGGATCAGTGCTTCCACGTGGGGGAAGGGAGGAACGGGGTACAACGGATACTTCATCGACGACAACTCCTTCGGGAACAGCAAGATCAACGACACGACGTACCGCCCGTGGTCGACGGCGATCACCGGGACGTACGTGACCGCCGCGGTTCCCGGGCTGAACGACACCCAGTTCGCGGGGCTGTGCCTGAGCTGCCACCCGAAGACGGGAACGCTCGCCGCAGGGAGCATCGGGAGCGTACTGACCTCGACGAACGGCCCATACACGTACGACTACTCGGGCCGCGGTAACAATACTGCCTATACTAAAACGGTGACCGGCATCAACGACACGATCACGGTCCACCGCACGGTTCTCGGGTGGGACACGATCGCCACCGCGGCGAACCTGTTCAAATACTACATGACCCGCCAGCACGCGATGGTCTGGAACGGGGGCGGCGGGCAGGCCGTCCGGTCGATCAGCAGCTATACGACCGCTCCGGGAGCGTACCGCTGGTCGGTGAATCCCGGGACCACGACGCACGCTGCCAATTGGAACCCGTACACCGATACCGCCTACGACACCGGGAACTACACCCTGGCGGCGGGAGGCCAGCAGTCGGCCAATTACACCGACAACACGTACCACCGGTTCGTCTGCTCGAAATGCCACACGCCACATGTGGCGCGGCTTCCGCGGTTGATGAAGACGAACTGTCTCGATGTGGGGCCCAGCGCGACGCAGGCAACCTCGATCAACAAGCACGGAAGCACTTCCACGGCGTACACCGGCACGGGGTACACTTTCGGGGCGCAGATCGCCGATACGGACTCGGCCGGATTCAGCTACATGCCGAACGAGCGCCCGATGCACTGCCACAACCAGAAAAAGTCGAACAAGACGGGCGCCGGAGGGTGGAACACGGTCACGGGGTGGCCGTAACCTCACGGTAACAAAGGGAGATTCGTAACGTATGAATAAGGGCAAGATATTGCGGAACGGGGCGGACAAATGAAGAAGATCGCGGTAATCGGGATCGCATGGGTTGCCTTCCTGGCCCTGCCCGCGCTCCTTGTTCAAGGTAAGACGCTGGTCGAGGACGACTACACCAGCGTTGCGCATCCCGGGCGGGAGGCCGTCGGGGGAGAAATCACCGCCGACAACACGGGCAGGGGGTGGAAAGCCAGGGCGGAGGGGGACCACCTCCGCTACCTTGCTCCCGAGGGGACGTTGCCCGCGCGGGAGGGAACGGTGGAATTGGTGTTCCAACCTGGGTCGCTCGTCGGCCGGGGGTCGGAAGCACTATGCACGTTCGAGGGACCTGGAGGCAACGCGATCCTGACCCTCTATTTCTCGCGGGCGCGGCGTTTGGAAGGTAAAGACGTGTCCGTCCTTTGGCTCGACGCCGAGGCCGGCCGCACCAGCCCCTTCGGGGACCTGGTTTCCCTGGACCGGATGGTGGCTTCGGGGGAATCGGTAGTTCTTTCGCTGGCGTGGAGCGCGGGCGATCCGTCCTCCGGCGGATTCTTCCTGGACGGCAAGCCGCTGCGAAATTTCTACTCCATGTCTTCCGGAACTTTGCTTCGCACCGGGTCGGCCTCTTCCCTTGCCCGGTTGATCTCGGGCGTGGAGTCGGTCCGCCTGGGAACTGATGGACGGGGGAAACATCCCCTCGTGTCCAACGCGGTCCGGCGGCTGGCGGTCCATGACCGGAACCTCATGGCCTCCGGGTCGGGAAAGGGGGGAATCGACTCGGTCCGCGACGACTCATTCAAGATCGCCGGAATCTCCGGGAAACTCGTGGCGGGAGACACGGTGACCGTCGAACTCACCGCCCCCCCGGGCGGAAAGGCATCGTTCGACATGGGAGTCGCCCTTGGAATCCCCCTTGCGGAGGCGCCTACGGCGTCCGGATCCGGGGGCGGTTCCATCCCCCTCCTTTCCGCGTACACGGGGAGCTACGTAATCCGTCCCGGGGACGACTTCGAAAACGGGAGGATCATCGGACGGTACGTATCCGGGGACAACGTGGCGTCGGACCCGGTCACGAGCGCGTCGACGTGGACGATCGACACAAAACCGCGCGTCACCTTCGTGATCGACAGGAAGGACCTGTCGGCGGATTCCACGAGCAAGGCGCGGATCAAGCTCGTCGCGAAAGACGCAAACGGGAGCCCGGTGAAGGGGCGTCACCTGAAGCTGACGCTGGCGACCACCGATGAGTATACGGGTACCGTGGGCGCAGGCGATTTCGGCAAGGAGGTGGGCGCCACCGTGGAAACGCGGTGGCGGGGGGAGACCGATTCCTGGGGCGAGGTGGAGTTCGACTACAAGGCCGGGTTTGCCGCCAAGACGGTCGTCCTCACCGCGAAGGATCTCGATTCCGGCGGAGTCTCCGTCGACTACATAACGGCCTTCAAGGAAGCGTCGATCGACATCGCGTTGATGCCTCCTGCCAGTCGGGCCGCGGCCCGGCGAAGCGTACAGTACATCCTCAAGGTGGCGGCATCGCGGACGGAACTGACCGCCGACGGTCGAAGCCGGTCGGTGATCCGCGCGACCCTTCTGGACCCGAACGGGACTCCGGTGACGGGAGATCCCGTGCAGTTTACCCTTTCGAGCGCCAACGGGACGTTGCGGGCGGTCACCGGGACGAGCGATTCCTCCGGGACGGCCACGGCGGAGTATATAGCGGGCAAGAAGATCGGAATCGTGGTGGTTTCAGCGACCGCGACTTTGCGAAACGTCACCGGGAACGTGAGCATCACGCTCCTCTCGGACGCTCCGGCGAAGGTGATCCTGAAAGCGCGCCCCTCCACTCTGCCGGCGGACGGGACCAGCCGCGCCGACATCGGCGTCACGGTGACCGACATCAATGACAACCCGAACGCGAACACGAGGATCGAGTTTCGGATCGCCAGGGGAGGCGGGAGGCTCGATTCGCCGGACCGTCTGACCGATCGCTTCGGAGATGCCGCGAACCGGTACACGGCGGGTACGACCGCGGGAGTCGCGACGATCACCGCCACGGTCCGGTCGAAGACGCCGACGGAATCGGAACTCGCGCGCGCCAGAAACGTGCTCTTCGCCCGCTATTCGGCGGACGGCGACGAGATCCGGGTGGAGAAGTGGCTGAAGAAAAAGGGCGATACGGCGGTCAAGGGCGAGCCTGTAATGCAGTACACTGTGGGGCGAAGCCGCGATGTGCAGTCTATTACCGCCCCGTTCGACCTGCGGATCGATGAAATCCTCGTCGAATACTGGGACCGGGGGGAAATCGGGCAGACGGTGGCAACGGTCACTCCTGTCGTAAAATAGAGCAACGGAGTTCGTGCCGGCGGCACCGGTCCGCCGCAGGCGACGGTAAGACACGAGAAGTGAAAGGGCAGGGGCGGCGGTCGGGTTCCCATGACGTTCCTTTCGGCCGCGTTTTTCCTTTCCGGGGCGTCGGCGCTCCTGTTCGAAGTGTACTGGATCCGGCAGGTCACCCTGTCCATCGGGTCCTCTCCCGTCGCCTTCGCCGTCGTGTCATCGCTTTCGATCCTCGGTCTCGGCGTCGGAGCCAGGATGTTCCCCCGGGGGAATCCCGGGGGGAAGCGGCGCGCCTGGGTGGCGCCGGTGGCCTTCCAGTCGGGATTCGGCGTTTCGAACGCCCTTCTCTCCGGGCTTCCGTTTCCTCCGATTCCGTCCCTCCTCCTCTGTTCCCTGATCTCAGGTTTCGTCATCGCCGCCGTCATGGAAGAGCGGAGGCGGTCCCCGGCCGCGGATCAGGGAGCTGTCGGCTCTTTGTACGCGTCGAACTTCCTCGGAAGTGGATTCGGCGTCGCGCTCGGGGGATTTCTCCTCGTGCCTGCGACAGGGGTCTCCTCGACCCGGTGGGCGGCATTGGCGTTCAGCCTCCTGTCCCTGCCGCTTTACCTTGCCGCATTCCCGGGGGGATCGTCGAAACGGCTCGAATTGGAAACCGATGCACGACCCGCAGGAAAATTCGATCCCGTTCCATCCGCGATGGTGGCGGTCACCGGTGCGACGGGGATGGGAATGGAGATCCTGTGGGGCCGCTGGATCTCGCAAATGGCGGGCTCCTCGGTCTACACCTACTATTCGGTCCTCGCGGTCGCAATCGTCGCGTTCGGGGCAGGATGCCTCTCTCCACGCGTCATCGGGGGAGGGAGGCGATGTCTTTACGCCTATCTTTCGCTTGCGGTGGTTTATCCTCTGTCGCTGCTCGTCGCCTTGCTCTCATTCGGCGAATTCGGGGTGTCTCCATATCGGTACGTCGCCGCCTTGACGGGTGGAAGTCCCGGGCCGGCCGTCCTGTCGTTCACGATCGTCGTAATGTCCCCGATTCTCTTCGGTTCGGGGCTCTTCTTCTCCTTCGCGGTCGGCGGCGGACTGTCGGACCGTCCGCCGCAGCACCGGACGCTGTTCATGCTCAATTGTCTGGGTGCGTCGGCAGGCGCCCTCGTCGTGCCGTTTGCCCTCATTCCGGCCGTCGGCACCGGGCCGGCTCTTTCCGCGGTGTGCGCGGCGAACCTCATCCCTGCGGCGGCCGTGGCGCTCCGCGCCGAGATGAAAGATCGTCGTCGCTGCATGTGGGCCGTCCTCGCTTCCGTTCCCTGCGTTGCTGCGGCAGCCTTCTGGCTCGCGGGTCGTCCCGCGATCTTTCTCCTGCACCGGGAGGGCGTCGGACTCGCCGGGAATGATGCGCCGTGGGGCGCATCCCCCGAGTTTCTCGAAGAGGGGCCGTTCTCCACGGTGATCGTCGGGGGGAAGCGGGGGCACGAGGTGCTTGTAGTGGACGGAAAACCCGAATCGCACGCGCTCCGGGACCGGCCGACACAGACGATGCTTGCCCAGCTTCCCTACCTCCTGAAGGGGGAAACGTTACGGGATGTGCTCCTGATCGGGCTCGGAAGCGGGGCCACCTTGGACGGGATTCTCCTGCACTCCGCCCGCGCCGTCGACTGCGTCGAGATCTCCCCCGAAGTCGTACGCGCGGTTCGCGAAGGATACGGCCGCCGGTACGCCCCGGCCCTGTCGCGCCCGGGGGTTCGCATCGTCGTCGGTGATGGGCGGAGGTTCCTGCGGGATGCCGGGAAACGGTACGACCTCATCGTGTCCCAGCCATCCAACCCCTGGGTGATCGGCGCGTCCTCCCTGTTCTCCAGGGAGGCGTTCCTTGCCATGAGGCGCGCACTGGCGCCCGGCGGGGTCGCGGTAATATGGTTCCAGACATACGGCGTGTCGGCGGAGGATTTGCGCGTGGAACGCGACACGGTCCTGTCCGTATTCCGGGGCGTGCTCGCCTTCTCCTATTCGCCGGGAGACATCCTGTTCGTCTGCACCGCGGAACCGCTCGCCGTCGACGTACAAACGCTCAGGGACGGTCTTTCCGATCCGGCAATCCGGAAATACCTCCAACGGGAGGTCGGCATATCCACTCCTTCGGAACTCCTCGGGGGATTCCTGGGGGGCGCGAAGCGGGAAGGGACGCGGAACATGGAGTGGAACACCGACGACCTTCCCGTCCTGGAGTACCGCATGGCGCGGTCCTTCCCGTTTCGCGATCCGTATCCTCCGTACGCGGAGATCATCGAGCCGCTCCAGGCGCGGGTGGAGCGAATCGCCGGATTACCGCCGGAAGGGACAAGGAGCAGGGGGGAATTCTTCCTGGAGTGGGGGGAGGCAGCATCGACATTCGGCCTGGCCCGGTTCGCGGAGGATCTGTTCCGCGAGGCGGTCCGCCTTCGCGGGGAGGACAGTCGATCGTTGAACGACCTCGGCATTGTCCGGTTCGAACGGAAGGAATACAATGAATCATCCGACTTTTTCGAGGCCGCTTTGCGCCTCGATCCCGGGAACACCGTCGCCCGGGAGAACCTGGATGCCATCGGAAGGATGAGGCGAAGGTGACTCGAACGAGAGCGCCGTTCCCGCTCCATCTCGGAATCCTCGCCGGGGTTCTGCTCCTCTCCCTTTGCGGTTGCCTGGGGGGTGGTTCCGCCGGGGTGGATCCCCCCGGGACGATTACGGGCACCGTTTCGATTCCCTCCACCGGGAAAACGGCGGGCATCGCTGTCCTGTTGCCCGCCCTCCGCCTGAAGACCGTCACGGACAACACGGGGGCGTTCACCTTCGCGAACCTGCCGGCGGGTCCGTACACGGTCCAGGCGGAGGACAACGCCTACCGGCTGCAGGACCGGAAAACCGTGACGGTGAACGCCGGGCGGTCTTCAGGCGTTGTATTGACGCTCGTGCCGGATAACACGATCGGTACGGTGGTCGGCTCGGTTCCACGATCCGCGCTCGATCCGTCGGGCAGGACCATCACCGCTTCGGTGCGGGACAACTACCTTTTCCTGGGAGATCACTTCGGCGGGGCGCCGATCGTCGATGTCGCCGACCCGCGGAATCCCGTCGTTCAATCGATCATCGGGCCGATCTCCATCCTGCCTCGTGGAACGACGTACATGACGTACCCCACGGAGGACGGGGACCATCTCGCAATCGTGAACAATATCGACGGGTTCCTGTATTACGACATCACGGACAAGGCAGCGCCGATCCTGTTGCGGCAGGTATACCTGGTCGACAATGCGATCGGCGGGATCGATCCCGCCAGCCTGACCGACTATCCATATGCAGTACCGGCCGGGAAATTTGTCCTCTACCCGCAGTCCGTGACGGGCAAGGGAGACACCCTCTACGTGGCCGGCATGGACGTGATCCTGATCTACGACATCTCGAACCGCGCGAACCCTGTCCAGACCGGAGCGGTGGACAGGACGCGGATTGCCGGGGACGGCGCCGATATCCACATTCACGACAACACCCTGCTGTATTCCGGCTCCGACCTGGTGGTATTCGATATCACGAATCCGCGGGCTCCTGCCCGTCTCGGCTCGTACACCCCCGTGGGCGGATGGTCTCCGACGGGAGCGGCCGGATTCGGAAAGATCGTCGGAATGTCGACGATCGGCCATTTGGGACTGGGCATCCCCGGCATTCAATTCATTAACGTCACCGATCCCGCTTCGCCGTCGGCCCTTGCCTCGTTCCCCGCCATTTCCCAAGGGATGGACTCCTCCTGGGATGGCTACTTCTACGCGGGAACCGACAATTCGATGACCGTGTACAAGGCGGACGAGGCGGCCATGAGCATCAGCGAGATGTACTCGGTGCCGGTGGTGGAGGATTACGCCATGAACGTGGCGGTGTCCGGCGACTATGCCTACGTGTCGGACAAGACGAAAGGGTTGAAGATCGTCAAGATCAAGTGACGTCCCGTTCACTTCCGCCCCATTGCTCCCGGGGCGGAAACGTTCCGGTCGCGGACCGTTCCGAGTCTGGCCGCCCGGCGCAAATCCTCCGCTCCGCCCTCCGTGTCCCCGGCCCCGTTTCTTGCGATTCCTCGCAGAAAATACGATTCCGCGTCTCCAGGTGAAAGCGCGATTGCCGCGGAAAGGGATCTGACGGCTTCCGCGTACTTTCCCTCCGCACCCTGGACCTCGCCCAGCCGCCGCCAGGACTGGGGATTCCCCGGCGCGTATCTTGTCGCCCGCACCAGGTACTCCTCGGCCTTTCCCGGATCTCCCGCGGCGATGTGGCATTCCCCGAGATTGTGAAGAGCGGGAGCGTAACTTCCGTTGACGGAGAGGGAAAGCTCGAACGCACGGATTGCTCCATCGAGGTCTCCCGTTTCAAACCGGATGATACCCAACTTCGCGTAGGCGTCCTCGGAAGGGATGATCCGGATCGCCTCCCGGAGCTGTTCCTCCGCTCCCGGGGCGTCTCCCCATCCCTTGTAAAGGAGTATCCCTGCGAAGTACCGGGCCCAATAGTGGTCGGGCGCCGCGGCAAGGGAGTTGCGGAGCGTATCCGCCGCCTCGTCCCGCCGACCCAGAAACAACGATCTTTCCGATGACATCCTGTGCATGTCGGAAACCAGTTCCCGGGTCCGATGATCCGGTCGGGGACCGGACGTCCGAAAGAAGGGTGTCGTGATGAACCGATCGCTCCGGAGATCGGGGAGATTCCCCGTCTTTGCCATGGAGAAGCCGTGGAGGAGTCCGAACGGGATGGAGACCTCCTCTCCGCCGGGGGCGTAGGGAGCCACCTGGTTGCTGAAATAGAGCTGCCCGGCATGTTTTCTCGATAGGGTTCGATCGATCTCCTTTCGTATCCGATCCTGTTCGGCGGGAAGGTCCTCGCCGTAAGCGGCGTTGTAATCGGTCCGGAAGAGGCGACCGCTGCGGCCGTACAAGGCCACGTCCTCCCGGTATCCTTCGACCAGGCGGAAGTAGAGGAGGGGGAACGTCGGAACGTCGTACTCCGTCGCCAGGGCGGATGACGGCGGAAGGGGATCCAGGAGATTGAGGGTGTATGCGTGCAGTTGCAGCGCTTCGGATCGGTCGGCCCGATCCCGGTTCGCGCGGATGGTCGCCGCCACCAGAAGAGCCAGGACGGAGAGGCAGATGGCTCCGGAAACGCGGCGGAAGGCCGCACCGGGTCGTCTCGCGGCGAATGCGGCGACCCATTCCCATATCTGCGCGGCGCCGAACGTGCATGCCAGCGCGAGCATCGCGTACGTTCCAAGGAACTTGTTGGAGCTGATCCCGAGAAAAATCTCCGGACTCGGATCGTTCAGGAGGAATATCGTACCCGCGGCGGGGAGGAGAAGCAGCATGAGGAACGCAGGAAGAAGATCGAGTCGGAATCGCCGCCAGAGAAGCCATGCTCCCGGCGGAAGGAGGAACGCGAAGGGCCACGGCCATTGCCCGCCGACGAGCCGAACGAGGTCCACTGTCCTTCGAAGAAGGCGTCCCCAGGAAAAATCGAGGGAAGGCCTCTCGGAGTACTGGGTCCAGAAGATATGACCGATGAAATTGGCGGCGGTTGATACTTCCCCCCAGTTCAGCGGCGGTCCGGTCGC
The DNA here is from genome assembly GCA_016234845.1 of Deltaproteobacteria bacterium. Lineage (NCBI taxonomy): Bacteria > Pseudomonadati > Myxococcota > Myxococcia > Deltaproteobacteria bacterium. Next base: position 44,300 of record JACRNP010000012.1, read on the forward strand.
AGCCCGCAGGGGAAGCAGAAGGAACAGGGACCAGCCGGCGGCTCCGCAGAGGATTGCATGGGGAATCGATCGCGCGGCGGCCCTCCACCCCGTTCTTCTTGCGAAGAGGAACGCGATTCCCGGAAGCGCGAACAGGATGAAATAGTGGATCCCCAGCATGAATCCGAAAAGGAACGCCGCGGAGCAAATGCGGTGATGATCGCGACGGGATCTTTCGGAACCGCCGATACCCGGAGGGACGGGAGGTGCCTGCGCGGCCAGCAAGAGGAGCAGCATGAGGCCGAATAAGTGGAGCGTATATACTTCCGCGGATCCGGATTGCGCCCAGATATCCGCGGAGAGGACCATCAGGATGGCTCCGAGAATCGAAGGGGCCGCGAGGCCGGTGACACGGAGCGCAAACAGGGCGAATACGGAAGACGCCGCGGCGGTCCCGATGGCAGACAGCAAGTTCAGACGGAACGCGGTGTTTCCGAGCGGGAGGAGTTCCGCGATCTTCCCGAGGACGACGTAGTGCGGGTACCCGGGAGGGTGGGGGATCCCGAGGACGTGGGCGGCGGCGGTGAACTCCGGGCTGTCTCCGGGATAGATCGATGGCGCAACGGTGAAGGAGAGCGCCCCCATCGCCGCGACGAAAGGAACCAGAACAACGGCGAGGAGGCGCCTTCGCTCATCCACGGTCGGACACCATCGCCATTATCCGTGCCGCCACCCGGGCCTTCCGGATTAGTTCGCCCGGTGAACCGATGGACAACATCTGCCGACCCACGTATTTCCAATTCAGATAGAACTCCCGGTAGGCGCTCCGCAGGCACCGTTCCAGTTCCGCGGAAGGAATCCCGGAAAACAGGTGGTTGTGTACGGGAGCGGAGTGGAGGCCGTGAAGCGCATTCTTCCCGATGTAGGTGGAGGAGCGGACTCCGCAGTTGCGCTCGAGGTCTCCGTACAGCTCGGTGCCGGGGAAAGGGGTGCAGATCGACATGGTGAAATAGGTCGGGCGAATCTCCCGAATGAGGCGGATCGTCTCCTGGAAGTCCGCCGGCGATTCTCCGGGAAGCCCGACCATGGTATGGGAATGCGTGGATAGTCCCGACTTCCGGCAAGCCTCGAAAGCGGCCACGGTATCGGCCACGGAGATCCCTTTCCGGATCCGGTCGAGGACCGGCTGGCTTCCCGACTCCACCCCCATCCGCACGAGGTGGCATCCGGCGGACCGCATCGCCCTTGCGGCCTCCTCATCGATCATATCCACCCGGGTGCTGCATATCCATTCGATCCGGATGCCCAGGCGGGATATTTCCGAACAGATCCGGAAGAGCCGCCGTCGATCCCCCGTGAACAGTTCATCCCGGAAGAATACCTCCCGATACCCTTCGTCGCGGACGACGCGCAGCTCGGATATGACGGACTCCGCGGACCGATATCGGGCTCTCCCCCCGAAGAATCCGGGCGAGGAGCAGAAGGTGCACCGGCCGAAGCAGCCGCGGGACGTGAACATCGTGGTGAAGCGCCGATGCCGCACGACCGGATTGAAGTACCTCCGGCTGTCCGGCAGCAGTTTTCGATCGGGAACCGGGAGGGAGTCCAGGTCCGGAGATGGCCCGGTGGTTTCCGGGAGCTCGACGACCCCGCCCCTCCTCCGGCCGACTCCGGGGATCTCTCCGAACCGGTATCCACCGTCGGTGAGGGATCGGCAGAGGCCGGAGAGGGCCGTCTCCGGCTCTCCGCATACGATGTAATCGATGCCGTCCCGGGCCAGCGCCTCCGCCGGCTGGAAGGTAGGAAAAGCACCGAGAAGAACGGTACGGGCGCCGGTGTTCGACCGCATCCGCCGGAGAAACGGGACGTCGATTTCCGCGCTGAGAGGCGAGGAAACGCAGATCAACAGGTCCTCCGGTGAAAGACGCGCTGCGACTTCCGACTCGGAGAGTCCTTCCGCCGGCGCGTCGGCGATCCGTGCGGGAATCCCTTCGCGGAGCAACATCGTCGCCATCTGGGCGAGGGGGACGGGGGGGAATTCGATGCCGCCGACCCTCCTGCCGCCGCACCAGCACCCGTGCATCAGGTCCCGGACAAGTCCCCGGTTTCCCGGCAGCGGGGGATTAACGAACAGTGCGCGCAACGATTTTCCCCCTCGATGTCTCCCGATTTCCCACGAGGCAACGGTAGGAGATTTCCTGCCCGCTCGTCTCGAATCCGAGGTCCACATTCACCGTGCCGCCGGTGCGCCACGCATCCGAGATGGCCGCCGCGGTATCCCCGGAGAGGATCGGGGGAAGGGAGAGCTCGAGCTCGGAAAACATCTGGGACGAGGGATGGTTCGAGGGTCCGCCTCCCGGAACGGTGTACAGCTCCGTTCCCCGCGCGGCCCGTGAAGCGTCGAGGGAGTCAAGGATCCGGATGGTTCCGGGTAGAATATCGATCCGACGGCGAAGGCGGGCCGGTCCGGGCGCACCGGGGCCAAACGCGTACGACTTGATCCGGGTTTCGATCCATCCTCCCGCGCCGAACAGTCGTCCACCGGCGAGACAGGACGAAACCAGCCGCGCGTGCCGACTTCCCCCGGGGAGGGATCGGAAGGTGGCGGACCCCTCCACCGCATCTCCGGCCGCATGAAGGAAACTCCCGTCCCAGTACGGAATGAAGATTTCACGCCGGGAGCGGAGACAATACGTGTGCCCGATCCATATCGTCCGGTGCAATGTGTTCGAAAACACCGCGATCCCTCCCCTCCTCTCCTGGAGGTGAACCCGGAACGCATCACCGGAGAACACCCGCACCCCCCCCTGTTCCCTGTGGGACGATTTTGGGACATCCTCCCCGGGTTCGACGACCGCATCGGAGCAGCGAAAATGGGCGTCCACGTAAGAGGGGAGGAAAAAATGGGCGGTATACCGCCGATCGGCAGTCGACGGCGTCGGGATCCTCCCCTCGAAAGCCGCGAGGCGGATCCGGCGCGCGACACGCCGGGCGGCCGGCTCCTCCTCCGCCCAGCGTTCGATGGCGTAGGGCACGATGAAGTTCGTTCCGCGCCATGAAAGCGAGGAAGGGCTGGAGCCGTCGGGCAGGACGGAGGCGTCGAGAAATTCCAGCCCGGACCGGATCGCGTCCCGGACTCCCCGGAGTCCGCGGTCGAAGCAGCGCGTGAGGGAATCCAGCGTCAGGGATTCGTACCCCGGATCGGGCCCGCCGTACTCGGAAGTCCATCCTTCCCGCGTGCGCCCGGACAGGATCCTTTCCAGGAAGCGGTCCCTGGATCGGCCCCACCGGGATCCGAGGAGGGAGCAAGAGTTGTGGAAGGCGAGAAGCGCGGCGGCGGACTGGTTCCCGGGATGGGATTCCTTTACGCGAGCCATCCAGGCGGCGGCGCGCTCCAGAACGGCAAGCACGCTCCGCCTTCCGGCGGAACCGGAGGGATCTCCCGGTTGCAGAAGTACTTCCGAGAGATACGCGGAAAGGTACGCCGTAGCGCAGAAACTCGGCTGGCCGGGATACCATTCGGGGAAAGAACCGTTTTTGTTCTGCCGCGATGCGGTAAAGACGAGTGCCCCGCGAAGCAGCCGGAGGAGTTCGTCGTTCCGATGATACGGATTGCCCCGTCCGTCCTCCGACCAAAGACGGGCGAGGGGATAGACGGCGCACTGCAGGGTCGCCGGGTGGAAATCGCCGGCGAAACGGTAGAGCCAGGACTCCCGATTGAAGCTCCCCTCCAGCAGGGAGCCCGGGGAACGGTCGAGATCCCCGAGTAGGCGATGCAGGGCGGGGGTGATATGATCCCAGTATGGTGTTGCGGGAAGGCTCATCTTATCGGGTGTACGTCGTACCCGCCGTGGCGGTTACTCTCATTGCTCTCATCTTCATCATAATACGTTTGGAGCGGGACTCTTCCCGGTATTTGCGGCTCGGCGACCAGTCGGTCCGCAGCGGGCGGACCGCGGAAGCACTTTTCTACTGGAAGATGTCCCTGCTGATGTACGTGCCGTACTCACCCGCATCCCGTCAGGCGGGCGAACGGATAAGGGCCACCGCGGTGGCGTCCCTGGAGAGGGGGGATGTCGAAACCGCAGCGCGTGCCTTCGGGTACCTGAGATCCGGTCTCCTCGGGATCCGGCACATCGCGCAACCGATGCCCGACCTGCTTCTCGACGCGGAAAAACATCTCATCGTTCTTCGGCCTTCCGTGTCGCGGGATACGGAGGATTCAAGGTTCCGGCCGGGAGGATCCGCCCTCGCGGGTACGGCACTCCTTTGCGCCGGATTTCTCGCGTGGCCGATATCCTTTTTCTGGATGCTGCACGGCTGGGGGAAGTTCGGCCGACCGCTCCAGCCGCGTTATGCGCTTCCCGGTACGATTTCACTCCTGATGCTCGCCGCGGGTGCCTTGCTCGCCTGAGGACTTCGAATCCGGTTACGGTTTCGTAAGGACCGCCACTCCCAACGTGCCGAAACGGGACTCCTTCCCGGCGTCTCTTCCGAGTCGCCGCTCCATCCAGCCGGCGAAACGGTTCTCCGGCACTTCACGGTGGAGGTAGGTCCGTCCTCCCGATCGACGGTACTGCTGATAAAGTCGGAAGAATTCCGGGAGGAGCGGGGGAACCGGGAACCTTCGGTGGATTTTCACGCGGAATCCCGCATCCCGGGCGTGGCGCGCGACCGTATCGGGGCGGACCGGCCGGTACGGGCCGAAGAAGGAGTGGACAGCCGTCTTCCGAAGGTTGTCGCCGCGGGACGCGAGCAGGAGGCGGTGGAGGGCCCCATACAGGGAGGATGATATCCGGAATACGACCAGGAAGCGGCCTCCGGACCGGAGCAACCGCCAGATCCGCTCGAAGAGACGCCGGTACTCCCGCTCCGGCAGCCGCTCGATCCGGAATATCAGCGTGGCGTTGTCGAAAACGCCGTCCGGAAATGGATCGAGCCGTTCGAAGGTTAGGAATGATGCCTCGGGAAAGGTCCGCGCCAGCGTTTCGCGGGAGTACCCGGATGTCTCCTCGGAGAGGTCGGCGAAGGTGGCCAGGCACTTGACGGGCCGAAAGAACTCGAGTGAAGAATGCCCGTCGTAGGAGAACAGGTCCAGGCAGGTTCCGCCCTCCAGCGGGAACAGGGATCGGGCCTCGGAGATCTCCAGGGGGGAGAAGATGTCCTGGGGGGTACCTTGAATGGTCTTCCCGCACTCCAGCCGCTGGTGTGTCCGGATCTGCTCCAGGTTCCAGCGATCGGCGTCGTGGGTCAGCGGATAGGCAGGCGCTTCGGAAAAGCGTCCCCAATGGGTTATCTCCTCGATCGGCTTCCTGGAGGGAGGGGGAGGGGCCTCGTCCGGATATCCCGTCAGAACGATCGATGTCAGGAAATATTCCGGCGGGTAACCGAGGATCTTCCGGCAGCGGGCCTCGTTCCCGAAGGAGTTGAGCCAGAGCGCACCCAGTCCCTGGTTCCCCGCCTCGATGAGCATATTTTCGATTGCGGCGGAAGAGGACTGGAATCCTTCCGCCATGTTTTCGTTCCTGTACAGGCATGCGATCGCGACGGGCGCCTCCTTCAGCAGGCGGGACGCTCCCGCATCCCGTACGAGCGCGGCTCTCGCTTCGGCATCTTCGATCACGATGAAGTGCCAATCCTGGCGGTTGCATGCGGAAGGCGCGATCCGCGCGGCTTCGAGAAGCGCGAGGATTTTCCCCCGTTCCACGGGCCGATGCCGGAATCGGCGTACGCTCCTCCGGTTCCGAAGGAGTTCGGATATCGGCGGGATCCTATTTTCCGGCGACATAAAACTGGCGCAACCCGAGATCGGAAAGACCGAGGGCGTTCATGGCAGGTGCAATCCGCTCCGCGAGGGAAAGGAGTGCCCCGCACTCGACGGGGAGAAAGAGGGTCCCTTGATGCTCGCGCAGCCGGAATCCCGCCGCCGCCAGCATCCGCTTCACCTCCCAGGAGAAATAGAACCGGTGGGGCCCCTCCCCGTGGTCCGCTGTCGCCCGTTCGTATAGGCGTTGGGGGAGTTCCATGACGGCTGTCGGCGCGCTCAGGATGAGGATCCCCTCGGGACGGAGCGCCCGGAAAAGACCCGAGAGAAACGCTTTCGGATCGGGGGAGTGTTCCAGCGTTTCCAGGCTGAGGAGGAAATGGAACGGTTCGCGGAACCGCATCGTTTCGGGGGTCAGATCCGTCATTCCGAACGATTCGAGGGGAAATTTCTTCCGGCTGATCCCGATCATCACCTCCGACGCCTCCAGGTTCGCGATCTCCGCGTCCGGCATCCGTTTTCTCAGGTAGGGGAGAGCTTCCCCGGTGCGGGACCACACATTGAGGATTCGGAGCGGACGAATGCCGTCCAGATGCCGCCCGTGGATATTCCAAAGGTCTATCGCCTTCCGGAATCTCTGGTGGTGGATCCGACGAACGCGGTCGTTCGAATTGTCGTATTCGTCCCCGACGGCGTCCCAGTGCGCCCGCACCGCTTCGATGGTGAATCCGGCCATCTCACCCCCTCCGGTCGATGAGATCGGCAAGTACTCCGATTGCTCCCGTAAGAAGGAAGGCCACCCAGACGATGACCGTCTTTTCCGTGATATCGTTTAAATGGATGATGTCGTAAAGAGTAAGGGTCACCGCGGAGGCGCCCGCGGCGAGGCACAAGGGAAGGAAGAATTTCAGCGGGTCGAAATGGACCACGGTTCGGACGATCAAGTGGAGGAAAAGCACCGTGTCGCGGAGGGGACGGATCTTGGAGACGCCTACCCTCGGGTGATAGGGGATGGGAACATATGCGACCCGGTAGGCGTTCATCAGGAGCGCCAGCGTGATCGTGGAGGTCAAGGAAAATCCGTCGGGGAGCATGCGGAAAAATTTCTCCAGCAGCTCCTTCCGGATGATCCGGAGGCCGGAGTTCAGATCCGGAATCGGGTGACGTACCAGGCGATGCGCCAGGGCCCGGATCATCCATTTGCCTGCCCTCCGTCCGAGGGAGGGACCCGCCCCGCCGCCCGGCCGGGCACCGACGACCATGTCCGAGTGAGGAAGTTCCGCGATGATTCCGGGGATTGCCTCCGCCGGATAGGATCCGTCGCCGTCGATCAACAGGATCCACGGGTGCCGGGCGGCCCGGAACCCCTTCTTGATCGAGTATCCGTATCCCGTGTTGACGGGGTTGTGGATCACCCGGCAGCAGGGGAGGGAGACGGCGTCAAGGATGGCCCCGGTGGCGTCGGTGGAACCGTCGTCGACGATCAGGATCTCGTACGATTCCGTGCAGCTTTCGAGAATGCGCTGAAGCCGGCGGAGCGTGTCCTCGATGGCCCCCTCCTCGTTGTAAACAGGGAGGATGGCGGATATGTTCCTATCCGGAGTATCGGATGCCAAGGGGTCGCAGGGTGACTTTTTTTGCTTCATGTTACACGGGATTCTCCTTTCGCGCCATCCACCTTGGCGTAGCGGCAATGGTTCTGGTCATTTCAGTCGTCAACGTGTCGATCGCCGCGGAAGCCGATCCCGTCCATATACGCGATGCGGATTGGTTTAAACGGGGTGGTGTGCCGGAAATCCTCGCTTCGGATCCGGGCGCTCCCATGCTGCTTTTCTCCGCGGACGACCAGGTCCGCACCCTCCTGCCCGGAAGATTTTCTTCCGCTCCGGTTCGACTCACGCAAGTGGTTCCGCTGGAATCCGGAGTCGACCAATCCCACTTCGAACGGTGGCTCGCCACGCTTCCGGTCGATGTCCGCAACGCAGGGCGGTTCACCCTCGACAATGGCGTCATCCGCGGCAAGGGGGGATTCGGGGAAGCCACCGTGACAGCGCTGGACCGGCCGGGGGAGTGGCCTCGACGTCCGATCCTCGTGATCGATACCGCCTTCCTTCTCTCCCTGTACAAGGATGAAGTCCGCACGCCGATGGTCCCTCTGGTTGTAAAATTGTACGCGACGATCCGGAGAGCGGATATCGCTCCCATATCGGTCTGGATCGTCAGCAGGAACCGAGAAGTATCTTTCCCACTGGAGTTCGGGTACCTTCCGGTCCTCGTCCGGGAGATATTCTCCACCCCGCGCAACTTTCGGGAAGAGCTCCCGGAGACCTGGAGGCGAGTGCAATCCGCCCAGCAGCTTGTTTTTTTCGGTCAAACCGATGAGGCGCTCGAAGCATTGAAGGAACTTCTCTTCCCGGAAACCGCGTCGTACGCATACTACCAATCGGCGGTACTGCAGTTCCGGGAGGCGCGGATCGAAGAAGGAGTGCGGAATCTTCGAGCCGGGTCTTCGATCGATTCCGACTACGGAAGGGGGTTTCTCCTCCAGGCAGGCGCTTTTTGGGCCAAGGGAGAAGTCGGGATCGCCGAATTCATTCTCCGCGAAGGATTTTCGATGTTCCCCGGAGAGACATCCTTGGCCGTAGGTTTGGCCAGGTCGCTGGCGGAGCAGGCGATCGGTGAGAGGGATGAGGCGCCTGACCGGTCGATGATGCGAATTCGAGAGGCCATCGGTTTGCCCATCCCGGATGAGTTACGGAAAGAGATCCTGCATGCTTACGGCGGTCCGCCGATTGATTCGGGGGCGGCTGGGAATTCCGAGTGAATACTCGATCCAATCAATCCCGAAGGAATTATCGATTGTTTTGACCGGTAAAATCACCTATAATTCCAGCGGTTTTTTTTACGTTTCCCGGAGGGCGGGTGCGCTTAGGGGCTCGATGACGCGATGACGAGAAAGGCGATTGGACTAGTTGCATTGGCCGTGTACTTCGGCTACGGAGCGGCACCGACGATCGCGTTGCCTCCCCCGCGACCCGGTCTCGTCGATCCCCTGACGCATCGATACCGGACCACCGGAGCGAAAACCCCCGTCATTCCAAAAGAAGTCCGGACATACCGCCGGGCGGCGCCGCTGGGCGGGAAAGTGCCGCTGGCGACGAAGTCAACCTCTTCCAAGGCGGCAGGGCTCCCCCGTGCCATCAGTTCCGCGACCGATAACCAGGTCGCTCCGCTCGTCCTGCTGATCGATTTTTCCACGCGCCCGGCCTCGGCCAGCCCCTCGATATCGGACAATGCGGTGTTCGCAAGCCTCTTCTTCGGGACGGGCGCGACCGATCTCTCCGTCGCCAACTACTGGCGCGAGGTGTCGTACGGCAAGTTCGTCCTCGCGCGTCCGCGGGACAAGGCGCCGATCGATCCGTCCCGCCCGGACGTCGCGGGATGGTTGCGCGCGGACGCTTTCTCCGCGATCACGCCCGCGGACATCGCCGGTGTCCAGGTGGCGAACGTGCGGCAGCTCCTGTCGGACGCGGTCGGGTTCCTCGCAGGGCAGGGTTTCGACTTCCGGCCGTACGTGCGCGCCTCGGACCTTACGTTCCACTCCGTGATCATCGTCCACCCCGGGTACGGGCAGGAGGATGCCGGGGCGGCAGGCGACCCGTACTCCCACACCGCCGGTCTTTCCGTCCCGATTCCCGTGTCGATTTCCGGAACGACCTACAGCATCGTGGACTACACGATCGTCCCGGGGTTGCAGGCTCCCTCGACGGGGGCGACGAATCCCGCGGTGGACCCGAGGATCGGCGCGGGGGTCATCGTCCACGAGATGGGCCATCTGTTCGGCCTGCCCGACCTGTATCCGACCTCCACGGCGGGGCAGGTCGCAACGGACAACGTGTTTTCGGGAGCCGGCGTCTTCGACCTGATGGCGTACGGGATGTGGGGGAATAACCTTCTTCAGAACCCGTCGAACCCAGCGCACCTCTCCGCGTGGTCCAAGGCGCACCTCGGTTGGCTCGTTCCGACCCTGGTCACCTCCAGCAGCCCGCGGACGTTGCGCCCGGTCGAGATCTTCCCCGAGGTCGACAAGGTCTGGTCGAACAGTCCGGCGGACCCGACGCAATATTTCCTGGTGGAGAACCGGGAACAGTCGAGCTCGCTGGGGAGCTGGCTGTTCGACCAGACCGGGATGGCGGGCGCGCTGATCTGGCAGATCGACGAAGAGGTGATCAACGCGCACCTGGCCACCAACGACGTGAACTCCAATCCCGCGTTCCGAGGCGTATACGTGAAGGAGGCGGACGGGATCCCCCACATGGGGCAGACGATCCCGCTGACGGGAACCCCGAACGACCGGGCGCCGTACTTCGGGCAGCAGGCGGACCTCTTTCTCACCGCCGGCCAGACGTTCAACCGAACGACACCGTCCACTACCGTGAACTCCACGCCGATCCTGGACAATACCTTCACGGACCATCCGTTCGATTTCGGACAGCAGGTGGCCTTGGTATCCTTCAGCCGCCTCGTTTCCAACGCGATCGATTACACGGTCAGCATCGTCGGAGGCGGCACGAGCGTCCCGTCGTGGAAGACGTTCAACATCGCGAGCACCACCGGCAGGTACGCGGACCCGATGCGGAGCGACGATATCCTCTCGATCGCGTTCGATTCCGGCAACAACGTCTGGCTGGGGAGCAAGGATCGCGGAATCGCCCGGTTCACCGGCACCAACTTCGACATCCTGAACACCCTCGACGGACTCCCGGCGGGGACGTCGACCGAGGCGGCGCCGATCCTCTCGATGGCGCCCGAGACCCGGTCCGGGAGCATGTGGGTCGGGACCGACCGGGGGATGTTCAAGATGCGGGATTCCGGCTCCGGGTTCCGGGTCCTCTCCTCCCTGACGGAGTCGTCCTCCGGGAACCGGAAGCTCCCCGCGGGGACGGGGACGATCCGCTCGATCGTGGTTCGGGGCGGGTTCCTTTCGGGCACCACGCCGATCGACATCAAGTACGCGGCCACCCCCCAGGGGGTGATCCGGGTGAACGACCTCGACACGGACGCCGATCCGGTCGACCCGATCTCGGTGATCCTCGTCGGGGACATGTCGGCGGTGGCGCTGGACGACAACGGGAACACGACCGCGGCGGACGATCTGCTGTGGGTCGGAGACCGGTCCGGAAACGTGTACCGGTCTCGGTTGCCCGGGGCGGACGGCGGCCCCGCGAGCGCGGATCCCACGTTCGACGCCCAGTTCAAGCGGATGTTCACGCTGACCGGGAGCCAGGTGACCTCCCTCGCGGTGGACAAGAATGGGCGCCTTTGGATCGGGACCGACACGCTCGGGCTCCGGGTGTTCGACATCGGCGAAACGCTCACCCCCGCGGCGGCGAACCTGGGCGATCCTTTCGATTTCGACAACGACGGAGACACGACGGAAACGGTCGGGCCGCCGTTCCTGGACGCCGGGAGGGGGCTGGCCTCCAACAACGTGGGTTCGATCGCGTTCCAGTCGACAACGGATACGGATGCCGTCGCCTGGGTCGCACACCTTCGGGATTCGTTGGGAAACGAGGGGGGCGCAAGCCGGTTCAACGCGAACGCGACCAACGACAACACCACCGTCGTGGACGAGCGGGTGACGGTGTTCCGTCCGGACCCCGCGGTTCCGCTGCCGGAGAACCAGGTGACCGGCCCGGCGTCGACGTCCGTCGTCGCCGCCGCCGCGGACAGCGCCGGAAACGTCTGGTTCGGGACGACGACCCCCGGCGCCGCCGGCGCGTCCCGGTTCGGGAACGCCGGGATCGTGTCGCTCGACCGCAGCAACTACGTCAACATCTCCGTCATCGCGACGGCGACGCTCCAGGACGACGGCCTGAACACGGACCCGGGGGTCGTGGACGTCGCCATCGTCCGGGTCACCAGCGCTTCGGACGCAACCGGGTTCTTCCTGGTCCTGACGGAGACGGGCGCGGATACCGGGATCTTCCAGGGGCGGTTCGGGTTCACCGAGGGCGCCACCGACGCGACCGCGTCCCCCCCGATCATCCAGGTGGCGAGCGGCAACGGCGTGACCGTAACATACGTCGATTTCGACCCTCCGGGGGCGAGGACCGCCGCGGCCACCTGGAGGAGGGTATTCCCGTTCAGCGACGGCCTGTTCATCGAGGATTTCCGCTGCTTCATCGCCACGGCGGCGTTCGGGTCCCCGATGGCACAGGAGGTCGCCACGTTCCGCGCATTCCGCGACCGGGTGCTCCTCTCCCTCCCCTTCGGCGACGCCGTGGTGGGGTGGTATTACCGTCTAAGCCCGACAGCGGCCGGATACATCGCGGAATCCCCCTTCTTGAAATTCGCGGCGAGATTCGTGCTGGTTCCCCTTTCCATGGCCGCCGGGATCGCGGTCGGCGACACCACCGGAACGGTCGTGATCCTCTTGATCCTAATCGGGATTCCATCGGCGTGGTGGCTGCTCCGCGGCCGTTTCCCGGCGTGATGGCGGGATCGACAGGGAATATGAGGGAATGCTTCTTGCTGTTTCACCCCGGAACGGATGCGCCCACCCCGGGGTGCGCGATTTGACGCAGCGGACGAGGGAAATTACCTACAGGCGGGTAACGATCCGGGTGCTGAAGGGGAGGGGAGGCCGGCTTGCTCCGGGATTGCTGATGGCGGTTTCCTTTTTGATGATGGCGCCGGGCCTCCGGGGGACCGGGTCGGCCGCCGGGCTCGTTTCGGGGAACTACCAGTTGAACTGGGATCAGACGGTCGACAAGACCGATCAGGAAACCCGGGATGTCCGGAAACTGAGGCAGGCGGTCGAGATCAAGTCGAAAGGCACCACGTCCCCGGTGATCACGAACGAGGTCACGTTCAAGGTCGAGCAGGAGGTCAACTCCGATTCGCCGGACGTCGTCCGGCTGCTCCCGACCATCGACCTCGGTTTCAAGGGGAGTTACTGGGAAGCCAAGGCGGGGCTGAAACGGACCGACGAGAATTCCGACGAGCCGGGGAAGAGCCCGAAAACCACCGATGCGATATTCTTCGAGTGGTTCTACCTCCCGCCGAAGAGCGTTCCGGACCTGAAGGGGAAATACACGCTCGACATCGAAAAGGAATCCGGGACGACCGACACGGAGAAGCACGGCGTGACCCTCTCGTCTGTGTACAACCCGAACGGGTGGCTGAACGTCCGGGGCGACTACAACCGGAACCGGCTCCACGACAAGCTCAAGGCCGACTCCGACACGGAAGACGAGAAGGTGGGAGGTTCGATCGGGTTGCGCCATGTCCTGTACGACAAGATAAAGATGGACACCACCTACACCGTGGATGTCACACGGGGCGCGACGCTGAAGAGCGACGGCACGGGTTCGGTCGCCGCGAACGACAAGAACGACCAGGTGCACACCTGGAAGAATCTCGTCACGTTCCGCCCGTTCCGGGACACGTCCATCGACGGATCGTACGATATCGACCTGAAGCAGAACATCGCGAAAGGCGAACATACCCAGACGACCAACTCGAAGGCCACCGTGGCCCAGAAGATCGGCACGCCGTTCGATCTGCGCGGGGAGTTCCTCCGCGTCGTCACGGAAGCACGGCACACGGTGGACGACAACGAGAAGACCGAGGAAACCTGGACGGCCGATTTCAAGGCGCGATTCTCGAAGATCGTCGACCTGTCGTTCCGATACCAGAAAAAGGACACGGTCGAGGACCACCTGGACGACACGAAAGACACCACGTCCGGAACGCTCAACCGGAACGTGACCTGGACCGGGGACCTGGCTCCGTTCTGGAAGGCGTCCGCCTCGTTCGACATGACCGACACCCTGGTGAAGGACGTGAAGACCATCGTCGACACGAAATTCAGCATGAAGACGACGTTCGATTTCAAGGCGGTGAGCCTCACGCTCGACCCGTCCTACGACATCACCTTCAAGGACGACCTGCTGAAGCCCGAGTACACCGCGATCCGCGATTTCAAGTTCAAGGTGGCGTACAAGGTGTTTTCCACGCGGACCTTCGAGGGGAAGTTCGACCACACCTACGGCAGGAAGGTCGACACGGGAGCCCGGAACATCCAGCGGACCGACAGCACCAACGGGAACCTGACGTGGAAGGACGGCGTCCCGGGGTGGACGGCCGCGTTCGACCTGACCCGCCAGGCGACCGATACCAGCCAGGATGACCTGGCCGCGGACATCACGTCCACGTTCGGCTTCAAGGCCGATTACAAGTACGAGTGGCTTTCCCTCGGGACGAGCTACAAGTACGACAAGCGGTCCCTGACCGACAACAGCGAGAATTTCGACGCCAAATTGGGATGGGCGGCGCCGAAATGGGACACGACCCTGATCTACACGTTCAAGAAGACTTTTTCGACCGTGTTGAACGAAGGGTATACCATCAGCCTCACGTTTAAATATAATCTCTAAGGTACAGCGACCGAACGAGGAGGGGAGATGAGCGTCTGGAAAAAAACCGTGTTGTTGATCGCGGCCCTGTCGGTGGCGGCCGGCTGTTCGCGTCCGGTGCTGATCTCCAGCAGCCAGCCGTCGAAGACCAAGGACCAGTATCTGCGCGTAAAGAAGGTTTCCGTCTTCCCGTTCGAGAACTACTCGGACCTGAAGGACGCCGACAAGGCGATCGACGCCCTGCTCGTCCCGGCCCTTCGGGACCTGGAAGTGTTCGACGCCGTCGAGGACACCCGCTTCACGCGGGACATCATGAAGAAGCTCAAGATCACCTCCACCGACATTCTCGACAAGGAGCTGATGAAGAAGTTCGGCGACGAGATGAACGTCCAGGCGATCGTCTTCGGGAAGATCGTCTCCTTCGGCAAGGGGAAGGAGAAGGACTCGTCGAGCCAGGTCACCATGGACCTGTCCCTGTTCGATCCCTCCACGGGCTCTGTTCTGTGGGCCGGAAACGTCAGCGCTTACGGGGGGCTGACGGCGGGGAAGGTGTTCGGGGTCACCGAGGGGATGCTCGACATCGAGGTGGCGCGCGACGCCGTGAAGCGGATCACCAGGGCGATGGCGTCCGACATCCGCGACGCCCGGAACCGGGAACGGAAGGGGGTCATCGCCGAGATCCGGAAGGAAGAGGAGCAGGAGCGGGCGCGCCTCGAGAAGCTGAAGGGCGAGACCGGGAAGATCCAGGCGACCATCGACAAGGCGAAGGCGGAGGCCCAGGGGATCCGCGATTCCGCGGCGAAGGACGCGGAGAAGAGCAAGACCGACCTCGAGCTGCAGAAGGCGGCGTTCGAGGCCGAGAAGACCAGGACGCAGGCCGCGCAGCAGGAGATCGACCAGGAGAAGTTGAAGGTCGAGGTCGAGCGGAAGAAGGTAGCGGAAGAGCTGAAGCGGATAGAGGACGAGAAGCGGGCGCTTGAAGAGGCCCGCAGGAAAGCCGAGGAGGCGAAGAAGGCCGCGGAATCCCCCGCCGCGTCCCCGCCTCCGGCGACGCCCCCCGCGCCGGCGGACTCCTCCGGGACTCCCCCGGCTCCGGCCGTGCCGGAAACCGCTCCCGCGCCGCCGGCGGGAAAAACGGGGCCGTAGGGGACGGAGAAGGGACGAAAGGGGTTTCGATCCGGGAACCCCTGGCGGCACGCCCGCCGGGGGTTTTCCATATGAAGCGACGAGAGGAGAAAGCCAAGTTGCGAAACGTGCGCGAAACGATGTTCGCGGCGCTTGCGATCGCCGCGATGGTGATCGCCGTCGGCTGTTCGAAGAAGGATGTCCGGGACGAAGCGGTGGCTTCGGTGAACGGCGAGGACGTAAAGGTCTCGGAGCTGCGGGAGTTCCTCGGGGTCCGCGGCGGAGTCGCACCCGCGGGGTCGGTTCCCGTCGAGAAAAAGAAGGAGGCGCTCGACCGGCTGGTGGCGGGTCGCCTGCTCGCCCAGGAGGCCCGGGCGATGGGGCTGGACAACACCGAGCAGTTCCGGGGCGCGGCTTCCCGCAACGAGCAGGGGGTCTGGATCAATGCGCTCGTGCGGAAGGAGATCGCCTCGAAGTTGAAGGTCGCCGATTCGGACGTCGAGGGCGAGGCGAAGAAGATGCGGAGCGCGGACAACGCCATCACCGAGGCCGACGCGAAGGGGAGGGCGACCCAGGCGGTCGCCGACCGGCAGCTGCGCAAGATCGAGGAGGAGCTCCTGGAGGCGGCGAGGAAGGAGTTTCCCGCGGCGGTGGACAACGAGGCGATCGGAAGGATCGGCAAGGGCGATGCGGTCAGGGACGACGCGGTGCTCGCCACCGTGGGAGGGGAGAAGGTCAGCTACGGGGATGTGAAATCCCTCCTCGCCGGGATGTCGCCCGGCACGCACGGCAGCCAGGACCTGTCGAGGAACCCGAACGCCGTGGCGAAGGTGCTCGAACGCGAGGCGATGGGGAAATCGCTGTACGCCTACGCGAAGAAACAGGGACTCGACGGGACGGAGTGGCTGAAATCGGTCCGGTCCGACATGGAGCGGGGCGTCCTCATCAACCTGCTGGCCGAAAGGATCGCGAAGGATGTCTCCGTGACCGACGAGGAGATCCGCGCGGCGTACGCCGAGCACGCCCAGATGCTGGTCCGGGACGGAAAGAAGATCCCCCTCGCGCAGGTGAAGGATCAGCTCCGCGGGTTCCTCGAGAACGCCAAGCGGAGGAAGGTCCTCGAGGAGCGGGTCGAAGCGCTGCGGAAGAAGGCGAAGATCACGGTCAACGAGGCGACGCTGCCGAAGGTGTGACGCCCGGGTGAATTCCATCGCCGTGAAGGACGTACCAATGGAACGGAGGGCGGGCATGGGGTACCGGGTTCTGGCCGCCGTTGCGGTGTGTGCCGTGGTCGCCGGCCCGATCCGGGCGCTGGCGGGGGTATCGTTCGATTTCCTCGACGCGACGGGCGGGTTCGGAATCGGCCGGGAAAGCTTCGACCGCCCCGTGGACGTCGTCCAGGACCGCGAGGAGAACCTGTACGTCGTGGATCGGGGGAACAACCGGATCCAGGTGCTGGACCGGAGGGGGAGGTTCGTCCGCGAATGGGGCGGGCGCGGTTTTTCCCCGGGATCGTTCGACGCTCCGTCGGCGATCGCGATCGACCGCGCGGCCGGCGTCCTGTTCGTCGTCGACACGGGGAACCACCGCATCCAGAAGTTCGACCTGAACGGGAAGGCGCTCCTGTCGTTCGGCCGGCTGGGTTCCGGAACCGGGGATTTCAATAAACCGCTGGACGTCGCCCTGGACCGGAAGGGGAACGTCTACGTGGCGGATTCCGGCAATAACCGGATCCAGAAGTTCGACTCCTCCGGGAAGTTCCTGGTCGAATGGGGGAGGTTCGCGAGGAGGAAGGGCGCGGAGCTCAACAACCCGGTTTCCCTCGCGTATTCGGAGGAGGGATTCGGGTTCGTCTACGTCCTCAACTCCCCGGAATGCAGGGTCCAGAAGTACGACATCGAGGGAAACCTCTCCAAGGAATGGCCGATGCACCGGAAGGGCGAAGGGGCCCTGTGCGGCCCTTCCCGCATCCGGATTGAACCCCGAAAATATACGGTGTATATTGCGGACACGGAGAACGACCGGGTGATCCTGTTCGACCGGGACGGCGAGCCGCTCGGGGACCTGAAAACGGGGAAGGCCGGATTCCGCAAACCGGCGGGGGTATCCGTGGACGTGACCTTCGACGAGAACGTGGTCGTTGCCGACACCGGGAACCATCTCATCCAGAAATTCAGGAGGACAAGGTGACGATGCGCCTCTTTCCGAAGCAGAAATGCCGGGCGGGGATTCTCGCCGCGCTGGTGCTCCTGGCCGCTTCCGCCGGATTCGCGGAAGAGAGGAACATGACCCCCCTTTCGGGCGGGGTGCCGATGATCGAGGGGATCAAGATGCTCGAGGCCGGAGCGGTCGCCCCCGATTTCACGGTGAAGGACACGGACGGGACCTCTTTCCGGTTCGCCGAGGAAGCGGCGAAGAAGCCGGTCCTCATCGTCTTCTGGTCCATCTTCTGCGAGCCGTGCCGGTTCGAGATGCCGGTGATACAGAAACTCTTTGAAAAGCACAGGGATGCGATCTCCGTGGCGGCGGTCGCCCTCGACGGCGAGCCGCTGAAGAACAGCATCGTGGGGTTCGTGAAGCAGGAAGGGTACACGTTCAAGGTCCTGGTGGACGAGCTCGACGAGAGGGAGATGTTCAAGGTCGCCGACCCGTTCGGCGTCGCCGGGACCCCGACCGTGTTCCTCGTCGAGAAGGGGGGGAAGATCGCCCTCGCCAAGGTCGGCCGTTTCAAGGAAGAGGATCTCGAGAAGGCCATCCAGTCCGTCCTGAAGAAATGAGATCGGAATGCGGGTGATCCGGACCGCCTGCCTCGCCCTGCTTCTCCTCCTGGTCGCGGCGCCCGCCTTCGGAGTCGCCGTGGGCGAGCGGGCCGTGCCCTTCGAAGGGGAAACGCTCGGGGGGGAGCGATTCCGGCTGGCGGATTCGATCGGCAAGAAGGTGATCCTCCTCAAGTTCGGATCGATCTACTGCTCCACCTGCGTTTCCTCGCTCGAGGACGTCTCCCGCATACAGAGACGGTTCAAGGCGTCCGACCTGCAGATCGTCGGCGTGAACCTCGACGTGTACGGGCTGTCGCGGGTCCGGCGCTTCTACCGCGGATACGCGAACCTGATCAAGTACCCGATGGTCATCGACGAAAAGCTCGCCGCCTCCCGGCCGTACGACATCCAGTCGATCCCCGCGCACGTGATCATCGACCGGCAGGGGGTGGTCCGGTTCGTTTCCACCGGCGCTTCCGGCGACGACCTGAAAATCCTCGAAGAGGCGCTCGGCAAGGTCATCCGGGGAGAGTCCGGGATCGAAAAACTGGCGAAGGAGCTCCCCCTTCAGGTATTCCTTCCGATCAACTTCACGAAGACGCTGCAGGATTCGATGTACATCGTCGGGAAGGCGAAGCGGGGAGCGCGGGTCACGCTGGCGCTGAACGGCGGCTCCCGGCAGTCCGTGACCGTGATGCGGGACCTCTTCTACATCCGGACCCCCCTGTCGCTCGGCTCCAACTATCTCGAAGTGTCGATCGTCGATCCGGTCGGCGGAAGGGTGAACCAGGGAGTCGTGATCTTCCGCGAGCCGAAGATGGGGTCGGGGATCGAGTCTCCCTTCCCGGAATACCGCTTCCACAACGAGAAGAACGAGGCGCCTTGCCGGGCATGCCACAACATGAACCCTCCGGAGCAGGGCGCGCAGGGGTTCGCGACGGCCACCCAGTTCTGCCTCGGGTGCCACAAGGAGCTGACCGGGCAGCGGCAGGTCCACGGTCCGATCACCATCGGCGGGTGCGCCCCGTGCCACCAGTTCAACTCCCGCCCGAACCGGTACGAGGTGATCGCGCAGGGGCAGGATCTCTGCTTCAAGTGCCACGAGGAGAAGCGGAAGGACCTCATCAAGTCGTTCCTTCACGGCCCGATGTCCGCGGGGCTCTGCACGATCTGCCACAGCCCCCACGCCTCGTCGGAAAAGTACCAGCTTCGCCGGTTCATGGGAGACCTCTGCGTGATGTGCCACGAGGCGATGAAGGCGGTATCGTTCCGGAAGGTGGTCCACAAACCGGTCAACGACGGGGCGTGCGGCGGTTGCCACGAATCGCACTCCTCCGACCGGAACGACAACTTCGTGAAGAAGCCGGGGAACGCCCTGTGTTTTTCTTGTCACCCGAACATTACCAAGTCGACGCACAATCATCCGTTCGGAGTCCCTCCGAAGAAGGAGCGGGTGATCAAGCTGGACAAGGAGGGGAACCTGATTTGCGTCTCCTGCCACGAGCCGCACGCGGGCGACGAGAGCAAACTTCTGGTCAAGGGCGGATGCGCGAAGTGCCACTCCTGACGGACGGAGCCGCAGGCCGGGAAAGGTGCGGGCGTTGACGAAGATCCACGGGACCCTGGGCTTCAAGCTGGTGATGGCCTCCATGGTCCTGGCCCTCGTCACCATCGGGCTGGGCGGCGTCATCGTGTACAAGGTCAGCGAGGACGCCATCAAGGTCGACGCGCAGGCCACGGTCAAGGAACTGGCCGCCGACCTCGACAACATGAACGTCGTCGGCGACGGCGGGGGGCAGGACCTGCTGGACCGCCTCACGCGGCTCAAGGTCCAGAAATTCGGGGCCGCCTGGGTGATGGACCGGAACGGATTCCTCATCGCCCACATGGATCCACGGTACCGGGGCGACGCCGAGGCGCGCCAGTTCATCGGCGACTACGTGGTGAACCTGAACGTCGGCGAGCAGCCCATCCAGCAGCTGGGAGAGAAGAACGTCGCTCACAAGCTGAAGCTTCTGGACCTCATGGACAAGTTCACGGCGGGGTTCGGCAGCTACACGTTCCGCGGGGAGACCGAGCTGATCGCCTTCAAGGTCCTGAAGGAGAAAGGGTGGTTCGTCGCGGTCGACCAGCCGATCAGCACCGCCTACTCCGAGCTCGACCGGATAAAGCACACGATCGTGACGATGTGCGTGGTGATCGCCTTCCTCGTCTTCGGCTTCACCTGGTTCGCGATGCGCGTCATCATCCGGCCGTACTACCGCGAGCAGGAGGACACGAACCGCAGGCTCGAGCTGCTGAACCAGGAGCTCGAATCGTCGAAGAAGCGGCTGGAGAAGTCGGGGAACAGCCTGACCCGCCTGTACGATCTCTCCATCGCGATGCAATATTCCGGGTTCCTCGAGTCCCACCTCCCGCTGGTCCTGGGAGTCGCCCAGGAACGGTTCGAGGTGGACCGCATCCTGCTGTTCATGCCCGACGAACAGGGGAAGTTCCTCCGGTGCCGGGCGGCGGTCGGGAACGTCTTCGAGTCGGAGGAGAAGGTCCACGTCCCGCTGGGGCCGCAGGGCGGCGGGCTGTTCCGGGCGTTCCAGGGGAAGCGCACCGTCCTGTGGGACGGCGACGGCCCCGTCCCCGAGGAGAACCGGATCCTGCCTCCATACGACCAGATCCGCTCGCTTCGCTCCCGCACCTATGCGATCTTCCCCCTGATCTCCAAGGACAAGGTGGTCGGCGTCCTCGGGGTCGACAACAAGATGAGCCGGCGTTCGTTGAGCCGCGAGGATATCGGCGCGATCGAGAACTTCTCCTACAAGATGGCGTCCCTGATCGAGAACACGCTCCACTTCCAGTCGATGCGGAAGGCGGCGCAGGAGATGGAGAACCGCGATCGGCTGACCGGCCTGTTCCACCTGCGGCACGTGAAGACGATCGCCGAGGAACAGATCGGCGGCGTCGTGCGCGACGGGGTCCCCCTGTCCGTGGCGCTGATCTACATCTCCAACTTCAAGGAGTACAACGAGCGCAACGGGTACCAGCGGGGAGACTTCGTCCTCCAGAAGACGGCGGACATGCTGAAATCCCTCGAGGTGATGGGGGTCGTTCCCGGACGGTGCTACGGCGCCACCTTCCTTGCGCTGTTCCCCGCGAAGAACCGGGAGCAGGCGACGTACCTCGCCGCGGGGTTCGAGAAGGAGTTCCGGCAATTCCCGTTCTACGGGGAGAAGCGCCTTGCGGGGGAGAAGCTCGTCGTGAAGGTGTCGGTGTCGGAGTACACGCGGGACTCCGGCCAGACGTTCGACGAATTCTACTCCCGGCTCGAGGAAGTGTAGCGTCCTTGTCCCCGCAGGCGCGGTTCCTCCTGTTCGATCCCGCGGGAGACGCCTGGCCCGGCGTCCGCCTCCCCCAGGTGGCGTTCGCCGGCCGCTCCAACGTGGGAAAGTCGTCCCTCCTGAACGCCCTGACCGGCCAGTCCCGCCTCGCGCGCGTCAGCAACACCCCGGGAAGGACCCGCGGCGTGGCCCTCTTCGAGGTGGACGGCCGGCACGCGTTCGCCGACCTCCCGGGGTACGGCTTCGCCAGGGTGTCGAGAGGCGAGCGGGAGGCATGGAAGGCGCTGGTGGAGGGGTACCTCTCCGGCTGCCGGTTCCTCCGAAAGGTGTACATCCTCGTGGATCTGCGCCGCGGCCCCGAAGCGGAGGAGCGCGCCCTCGCCGGATACCTGTCCGCCCGGTCGGTCCCTTACCGCTGGGTGGGGACGAAAGCGGACAAGCTCTCCTCGAGGGAGATGGTCGCCGCCGTCGCCCGGTTCGAGGGAGAGCCGTGGCTCTCCGCCGGGGGGCCCGTCCTCGGTGTCTCGTCCCGCACGAAGGCGGGGATCGACCGTCTCTGGGGCGATATCCGGTCCGCTTTTTCCGCTTGATTCGGGCGGGGAGGAAGGGGTACACTCTCTCCGTTTTAGAACCTGTCATCGGCCTGCCCATTCACCCGTAACATACCCGTCGGTCCGCCCGAGGTCCGCGGCGGACGTGGAGGTCTCCTTGTTCCCCATCCTCGAGTCGAAAGAGATCGCCAAGAACGTCTACCTGCAACGGATCCAGGCGCCCC
>JACRNP010000014.1 GCA_016234845.1 Deltaproteobacteria bacterium
GATGTTGGGATTTTATGTGGCATCAGTTCGGGTTGTCCGAAGGGTGGCGTGAGAGCGGAGGCAGTTCGAGAAAGGCGACGGCGACCTCGGGATCGAACATGGTGGTGGCTCCGTCCCGGATGAGGCGCGCCGCCTCTTCGGGGGCGATGGCCGTGCGGTGCGGGCGATCGGATACGACGGAGTCGTAGAACTCCGCCACGGAAAGGATTCGCGCCGGGATCGAAATGTCCGCGCCCCGGAGACCGTACGGATATCCCGACCCGTCGAAATGCTCATGGTGCTCCAGGATCGCACGTCGGGCCGCTTCCATGCCCGGGACGCCTTCCAGCATTTTCGCGCCGAGGAACGGGTGCTTCCGTACCAGATCCGTTTCGTGGTCGTTCAGCCGACGTTTCTTGGAGAGCAGGTTTCCCGGAATCCCTACGATTCCCACGTCGTGCAGCTCGGCGGCGTGGCTTAAAGAGGCGAGCTCGGCGCCTCCGATCCCCATCCGCTCCCCGATCCGGATCGACAGGTCGCGAACCCTTCCCGCGTGCCCGGAAAGAAACGGGAATCGAAGCTCGAGCGCTCCCGACAGGGAGGATAGGATGGAAAGGGAGAACGTCCGGACATTTTCCCGGAAATCCATCCCTTGCGCCAGGATCGCGGCGATCTCTCCCGAGATGGGGGCGAACGTCTTCAGGTCGTCGTGGGTGAACGGCTTGTGGTCCTTGCGGTTCGTCAGGTGGAGCGCGCCGAGCGTTTGCCCGCGGTGGGTGAGGGGGATGGAAAGGAACGATTCCGTCTGGTATCCGTTCTTCGTGAACGGAGTCCCGATCGGCGAATCTTCCGCCTTGGATACCACCAGCGGGATCTGGTGATCCACGACCCAGTGGGTGATGGGGCCGGGGCGGAAACCTCCGGACGCCGCGACGTGTTCCTCGCGGCGGCTGAACCCGATGGCGGCGCAAAGCGAATAGTCCCCATCGGCGCCTTTCACGACGATGGAACCGCGGCCCGCCGAGAGGCCCTGCATCCCGGTGAACAGCAGGATCTCCAGGAATTTGTCCATGTCCACCACGGAGCGGCTCGCGTCGTAGATCTTCCGGACGGGAAGGTCCTGGAGGGTGTTTTTCACGGGCGCGGAATCGCACGTCTCGTGGAAACAGCACGCGCGGCCGCCCCCCTGGGCCTTGGCGGCGTGCTGCGCCCGGTCGACCTTGGTCAGCAGGTCGGCGCGGTCGAACGAGTCGGACGGAAACGAAGCGATTCCGACGCTGACGGACAACCGCTCGTTCCGGGTATTCTCCTCGCCCGGCAGGAGGTGGCGCTTGAACCTCTGGATGATCCGGGAGGCGAGCGTCTGCGCACCTTCGGTGTTTCCGTCCAGGAGGATGATGGCGAATTCGTCTCCACCGAGCCGCGCCACCGTATCGACCTCCCGCACGCAACCCGCCAGGATTCCCGCGAACTCCTGCAGGGCGATATCCCCGGCGGACGGCCTGAACCGGTGGTTGTACGCCTTGAAGCCGTCCAGGTCGAGGGTGAGGAGGCTGAACGAATCCCCGTTGCGTCGCGAACGCAGAATCTCCTTTTCCAGCTGGTTGTCGAAATACCTGCGATTGTAGAGGTGGGTTAGCGGATCGAGAAAAGAGTAGTAGGATAGGGCTTTCATCGAATCGCTGCGATGGAGAAGGTTTTCCGCCTGCATGGAGAGCGCCCACAGCAGCTTCACCTGTATCGTCGAGAACGGATGCGAATCGCGCTTGCCGAACACGAGCGTGCCGACCACGTCGCGGTCGCGCCGAAGGGGGAAGGCCAGAAGGGAGCTCGAACCCCACGTGTCGCAGATCGGCCGGAACCAGGCGTCGCGATCGATGTCGAGCAACACCGTTTTCCCGAAACGGGCGGCGATCGCCGCGGGGGCCGCGATATGGGGCACTCGCTCCGTCGGCGGAAACGGATCGACACGGCGATTCACCCGGAGCTCCCACGTCCCGGGCGCATCCTCGGGGGCGACCAGGAAACCGCACGCCTCGATGCCCGCGATTTCCTCCGCGATGTCGAAAACGGATTCGAATGTGGTTTCCAGTTCGAACGACGTTCCCAGGAGGCAGGAACTTTTCAGGAGGGTGTTCACGGGAGTGGCGAGCGACGATATTTCCTCATGCGTGATTTCCAGCGGGAAATCGATCGTGCATCGAGGAAGGCCTGTGATATCGAAGGGTGCCATACCGATCCCCGGTGGAGCCGCATGTTATGGACGCCGTATATGCAAAGGCTCCATAATTGCTTCAGCAAGTTTTGGACCTAATTGCCGATAAACAAGTTATGAAAAATCGTTGCAAAAATAAACAGATGCAAGGGAAGGATGTGGCATTGATTTCTTGCACGGAAAATAAATACCCATAAGTGGAAATATGATCGGCAAACAGTGTGTAAATAATGCTTATTCCTATTGATTGGGGGCGAACATGATTCATTCGCGGGGATTGATTGTCGGCTGGGCGGTGACCGCGCTTCTCTTCACCTCGTGCGATCGTTCCCCGGAAGGCAAATTGGCGAAGCATTTGAAAAGGGGTGACGAATACGCGAAGGAGGAGAAGTTCAAGGAAGCGATCATCGAATACAAAAACGCCGTGAAAGCGGTGCCGAAAGATCCGATGGCCCACTGGAAGCTGGCGAAGGCGTCTCTCGACGCGAGGGACGTGCGGACCGCGTTCGTTGAGCTTCAGAAGACGCTGGAGCTCGACCCCGGGAACTTCGAAGCGATGGGCAAGCTCGGGGAGCTGTACGTGGTGGCCGGAAAACAGGCGGAGGCCATGCGGATCGCCGACAACCTGGTGAAGAGCCGCCCGCTGGATCCGGAAGGATACATCCTGTTGTCCGGGCTTGCGGTCCGATCGGGAAAAGTGGACGAAGGGATCCTGAAGCTGAAGAAAGCCGTGGAGCTCGACCCGAAGCGGATTCGCACGTACCTGACGATCGGGAACCTGTATCTTGCGAAGCGCGACCCCGGGAACGCGAAGGAGTGGTACGAAAAGGCCCTGGGGGCCGATCCGAATTCCGTGGACGCCCTCGTTGCCCGGGGCAATTTCCTGTTCGGCACCGGGGAACGGGAAGAAGGGGAGAAGGAATACCGAAAGGCGATCGGACTCTCGAGGGAGAAGGAAACCTTGCGGATCGCGCTGGCGGAGAACCATCTTATACATGGAAGGAGGGAGGACGGAGAGAAGGAGCTGGACGCGGTGATCCGGGAGTTGAACTCGCAGAAGGCGCGCAAGGTGCTGGCGGAGATCAAGCTCGAAACCGGAAGGATGGAGGAAGCCAAGCCGATCGTCGATGGGATCCTCAAGGAAAACGGCAAGGACCTGGACGGGAAATATCTGAAGGGAAGAATCGCGCTGGCGGAAAATCGGCTGGACGACGCCAAGGGGCTGTTCGGCGATGTCGTGAGCCAGGATGCCGGAATGGCGCGCGCCCGGTTCTACAACGGGCTTACCGAGATCCGGCAGGGACGCATCGAAATGGGCCGGAAAGAATTGGAGGAGGCGGTGAAACTGGAGCCCTCCAACGCCCGTTTCCGGCTGCTCCTCGGAGAGATCGCATTGCGCTCGGGTTCACCCGAGGCGGCGGAAAAAGCGGCCCTCGAGGTACTTCGGCAAAACGGCTCGAACGGACTGGCCTCGATGCTCCTGGCCGATTCGTACCTGGCGCGCAAGGAATGGAGGAAGGCCGAGCAGATCTATCAGTCGATGATCAAGCAGCTTCCGAAGAGTCCGGTCGGGTACATGAAGATGGGGCTTTCGCGAAAGCTGCAGCGCAAGCCGGCCGAAGCGGCCGGCTTCTTCGCGCAGGCGGCGGAGCGCAGCCCGAAGGATCTATCCGGGTTCAACGAATATGTGTTCGCGTTGGCCGCGGCGAAAGACACGGCGAAGGCAAAGAGAGTCCTGGACGACCGGATGGCGAGGGAACCGAAGAACCCGATCCTGTGGGACATGACGGGACGGTTCCAGCTCGCCGCCGGGAACAAGGCGGAGGCGGAAGCCGCCTTCCTGAAATGCATCGAGTTTGCGCCCGACTTCACACCGCCGTATTACCAGCTCGCGGTGATGTACGCGTCGCAGGAGAAGTTTTCCGAGGCGGCGAAGCGCCTGTCGAAGGTCATCGCGCAGAACGACAGGAACGTCGGCGCCCACGCCCTTCTCGGAATGGTGCTCAATTCGCAGGGAAAGCTGGACGAGGCGAACAAGGAGTACCGGAAAGTCCTTTCGCTGTCGCCTCGAAATCCGCTGGCAGCGAACAACCTGGCGTCGAACCTCGCGGATTCGGGAGGAAACCTGGACGAGGCGCTGAAATTCGCCCAGATCGCGCGGGAAGCGGCGCCGGAAGACCCGAGCATCGCCGACACGCTGGGTTGGGTCTATTTCAGGAAGGGGCTCGTCGAATCGGCCTACCCGCTGATCGCGGACGCCGCGGGGAAGGTGAAGGAGAACGCCTCGATCCGGTATCACCATGGAATGGTATTGGCGAAGAAGGGGAAGAACCGCGAGGCGGCGGCGGAGTTGAAAACCGCACTCACGATGGATCCGATGTTCTTCGGCGCGGAAGAGGCGAGGAAGACGCTCGAATCCTTGAAATGAGAACTTCGCGGGCACGCATCGTGAGGAAAAGGAAAGGGGCGGCCGGAGCCGACCGCCCCCCCGATTCGGGAAAATCCATGCGGGGAAAGTTACATCCGGATCGTTTTTCTTCCCCAAGCGGCAAGCCCGATCAATCCGCTGCCCAGCAGGATCAGCGTCCCCGGCTCGGGAACCTTGGTGCTGCCGTCGAACTGGGTTATATGGCTGATGCCGCCGACGTTTGAAATTCTCTTGAATCCCATGGCCTCCAGGTCAATGACCGCGAAAGAGGATTCGTCGAGGTTGCGGAACAGCCAGTTCCTTTTAACGTCTCCATCCGTAACGTTCCCGGTTTTAATAAGGAAATATTCCGGAGCGCCCAACAGCGAATGCGCGTACACGCCAGGTTCGTAGCCTTCCACCGGCGACCATCCACTGCCGGTCGTGTCGTACTTGAAAGTCAACGTCAGATCGAGACCGAGAACTCCTTCCGCCCATGTGCGTTCCTCCGTGTCGCCGCTGTCGGAGAGTTTCGTCGACGCGAGCAAGGTGTCGATGCTCCCCACATCGGTGATCGCGAGGGACCAGGCCGGGGCGGCTAATGCCAAGAGGCAGCAAAGTACCGTTCCTTGCGCCAATAATTTTTTCATGGTTTGCTCTCCTTGCGTCCGGGATGCGTTCCTTCTACGATTGAATCGTACGCATTCTTTATGCCAACCCAGCGCACGGATATGGGAACCGTAACTATTTGAATAACATAGGATTCAATTCTTACATCCCCGGGGAGGAATATATGGGGGAAATATTTTCTCCATTGGGAGATATATTTGTATAAAAAGGGGATGTTATGAGGTTAGAGCCTGTGATTGTCGCGGCGGTGTCGGGCGGACCGGATTCGATGTATCTGCTCCATCGACTTCTGTCGGGAAAAAAGGACCGAATCGTGGTAGGGCACCTCAATCACGGGGCGCGGGGCCGGGATTCGGAGAGGGACCAGGAGTTCGTGGAGAGGATCGCCGAATCGCTTCGGCTGGAGCACGCAATCGGAAAGGGGAGGAAAAGGAATCCCGCATCCCCTGGGTTTGAAAAGGAAGCCAGGATCGAGCGGCACGAATTCCTGCGTCGGCTGGCGGCCAAAACCGGCTCCGGAAGGATCGCCCTGGCGCACACCGCCGACGACCAGGTGGAAACCGTCCTGATGCGGTTCTTCGAAGGAGCGGGGATCGGGGGTCTGAAAGGAATCCCACGGAAATCAGAGGACGGGATCGTTAGACCGATTCTCGATGAATGGCGGGAAGATATCCTGAAATACTTGAAGAGGCACATGATTCCGTGCCGGACCGACAAATCGAACTTCGATACCCGGTTCGAGCGGAACTGGGTCCGGCATGTCCTCCTCCCCTTGCTGGAAAAACGTTACGGCAAATCGGTCCGTAAGCGGATCTTCACGCTCGGCGAGCGATTCCGGGAGATCGATGATTACCTCGAAACCGAGGCGCGCAAATGGATCCGGCGGAACGTGAAGTCCGGTCGCGGCTCCGGTTCCATCACTTTGAGGCGGATTCCATTTTCCGACCTCCCATCGGTTCTCCGGATCCGGATCCTGCAGAACATCGGGTTCGACCGGCTCGGGCTGTCGCCGAACGAACGGCTGTTGATGGCGATGGATCGATCGATCCGCGACGGCGGCCCATCGGCCCGGGTCAAGATCGGGAAAGGTTGGGAGCTTTCCAACCGATATGGGGAGACGATGTTCGTCCATCACGGAAAACCCGGCCGGGAAAATGGAATGCCCTCCGTCCGGAAGGACGGCGGGGGGGGGCTCGTCGTGGAAGCACGGGGGAAGCTTGCTCCGGCCCTGGCGAAGCGGGTCGCCGCGAGGGGCAACGCCGAACTGTTCGACGCGGCGGTCCTGAAACTGCCCCTTGCGCTCCGTCCGCTGACGGCCGGAGACCGGATCCGGCCGTTCGGCCTGGCTTCAGAGAAGAAGGTCAAGGAGGTCCTGATCGACCGGAAGATTCCGCGCGGGGAACGGTGGGGTCGCCCGGCGGTGTGCGACGCCGAAGGGACCCTCCTCTGGATCCCCGGCGTGGTCCGGTCCGCACACGCTCCCGTGACGGCACGCACGCGAAAGACGGTCCTCCTGAAGTTGTCGCCCCCGAAATAGACAAGGTATTCCCCTGTGTTAATATGAGGTGTTTTTCCACTTATCAACAGGAGACGATCCCACTTGAACCAGTTCTATAGGAATCTCGCCATCTGGATGCTCATCGCCCTGGCGATGGTCTTCCTCTTCAACACCTTCAAGGCCCAGAAGGTCGAACTCGAGGAGGTTTCCTTCTCCGCCTTCATCCAGTCCGTGGACGCCGGAAAGGTGAAGGAGGTCACCATCAAGGGGCAGGAGATCACGGGAAAGTACGTCGAGTCCGCGGGCAAGGACAAGAAGTCGTTCCACACCTTCGCGCCGGACGATCCCGACCTGGTCAAGACGCTCCGCGGAAAGAACGTGCAGATCACCGCGAGGCCTCTGGACGACAACCCGTGGTACATGTCGCTGCTCGTCTCCTGGCTGCCGATGCTCCTGTTGATCGGCGTGTGGATCTTCTTCATGCGCCAGATGCAGGCGGGAGGAGGCAAGGCGATGTCGTTCGGCAAGAGCCGGGCGAAGCTCCTGACCGAATCGGGGAACAAGGTCACCTTCGCCGACGTCGCCGGCATCGAGGAGGCCAAGGAGGAGTTGCAGGAGATCATCGCCTTCCTCAAGGATCCCAAGCGGTTCACCAAGCTCGGCGGGCGCATCCCGAAGGGGGTGCTTCTCGTCGGCTCGCCGGGGACCGGAAAAACGTTGCTGGCGCGGGCGATCGCGGGCGAGGCGGGCGTGCCGTTCTTCTCGATCAGCGGCTCCGACTTCGTGGAGATGTTCGTCGGCGTGGGCGCCGCGCGGGTGCGCGACCTGTTCATCCAGGGGAAGAAGTCCGCCCCCTGCATCATCTTCATCGACGAGTTCGACGCGGTCGGCCGGCACCGCGGGGCGGGCTTGGGCGGCGGGCACGACGAACGGGAGCAGACGCTGAACCAGCTCCTCGTGGAGATGGACGGATTCGAGTCGAACGAAGGGCTGATCCTCATCGCGGCGACCAACCGGCCCGACGTCCTCGACCCGGCGCTGATGCGGCCGGGGCGGTTCGACCGGCAGGTGGTCGTCCCCAAGCCCGACGTGAAGGGGCGCGAGCAGATCCTGGGCGTGCACACCCGGAAGATCCCGCTCGACAAGGTCGTGAACCTCGAGGTGCTGGCGAAGGGGACCCCGGGGTTCACCGGCGCGGACCTGGCGAACCTCGCCAACGAGGCGGCGCTCCACGCGGCCAGCACCAATCTCGCCAAGGTCACGATGGACTGCTTCGAGATGGCCAAGGACAAGGTGATGATGGGGCGGGAACGGCGCTCGATGATCATCAGCGACGAGGAGAAGAAGTCGACGGCGTACCACGAGGCGGGACACGCGATCGTCGCGACGCTGACGCCCGGCGCCGATCCGATCCACAAGGTGAGCATCATCCCGAGGGGGATGGCCCTGGGGATCACGCAGCAGCTTCCGATCGACGAGCGCCACACGTACTCGCAGGATTTCCTGAAGAGCAACATCACCATCCTCATGGGCGGCCGGGTCGCCGAGGAGCTGGTACGGGGAGAGCTGACCACGGGCGCGGGGAACGACCTCGAGCGGGCCACGGCGCTCGCGCGGAAGATGGTCTGCGAGTGGGGGATGAGCGACAAGCTGGGGCCGGTCACCTTCGGGCAGAAACAGGAGGCGATCTTCCTCGGCCGGGACTTCACCCGGCACCAGGATTACAGCGAGGCCACCGCGAGGGACATCGACCAGGAGGTCCGCGGGATCGTCACCTCCTGCTACGAGCGTGCGAACTCGCTGCTCCGGAACCACCTGGAGATCCTCCACGCCGTCGCGAAGGCCCTTCTGGAGAAGGAAGTGGTCGACGGCGCCGAGATCAAGCGGATCATCGACGGGGGCATCGCGCCGGGAGGCCCCGAAGGGTCGCCCGAACCGGCCGGCTCCCCGGCCTGACCGCGCCGGGGAAACCGACCCCGGGTACGCCATTGAGACGATTCTCCGTTCCGATCCCCGGCGGCGCGCTCGATCTATCCGGCCTTCCGCTCGTCATGGGGATCCTGAACGTTACTCCGGATTCCTTCTCCGACGGCGGGTCGTACCGATCGACCGGGGACGCGGTCGCCCGCGCGCTGGAGATGGAACGGCAGGGGGCGGCGATCATAGACGTCGGCGGGGAGTCCACCCGGCCGGGATCGACGCCGGTGCCGATGGAAGTGGAGATCCGCCGCGTTCTTCCCGTCCTCGAATCGCTTCGGGGCAGGACCGGCGCGGTGATATCGATCGACACGACCAAGGCGGCGGTGGCCCGGGCGGCGATCGCCGCCGGCGCCCGGATCGTCAACGATACCAGCGCCCTGGCCGACGACCCGGAGATGGCGGAAGTGATCCGCGATTCGGGGTGCGCCGTGGTGCTGATGCACCGCCGGGGAACCCCCGAGACGATGCAGCGCGCTCCCCGCTACGAGTCGCTGTTCGACGAGATCGTCGCCGAGCTGGCCGAGAGGATCGAAACGGCGGTCGCTGCGGGGATCGACCGGGAAAGGATCCTGATCGATCCGGGGATCGGTTTCGGGAAGCGGCTCCCGGACAACCTGGCCTTGCACGATGTCCGGAATCTTTCGGTCCTCGACCGCCCGATCGTGTTCGGGCCGTCGCGGAAACGGTTCATCGGGGACGTCACGGGCGCGCCGCCGGGGGAACGGGTTTTCGGGACCGCGGCGTCGGTCTCGATCGCGGTGATGAACGGCGCGCACATCGTGCGCGTGCACGACGTGAAGGAGATGCGGGACGTGGTACTGGTGGCGGCGGCGCTCCGGGGAGCTAGGGAATGATGGAAGGGATCCTCTCCATCCGGGCGGTGGATGTCCTGGACATCCTGCTGGTCGCCTTCATCGTCTACTGGGTGCTCCTGTTCATCCGCGGGACGCGCGCCGTCCAGATGCTCATCGGGCTGCTGATCCTGATGGCGCTCTACGTCGTTTCGAAGAAGGCGGGGATGGTCACCTTCCAGTGGCTGGTCGGCAACTTCCTGGGCAATGTGCTCGTCGTTCTGGTGGTGGTCTTCCACAACGAGATCCGCCGGGGACTCGCAAAGATCGGGCAGTGGAGGCCGATGGGGGGACGGGGGCACGCCGGGGATCCGGACGTCGCGGAGGAGATCGCCCGATCCGCGTTCCTGCTGGCGCGGGAGCGGACCGGGGCCATCCTGCTCCTGGAGCGGGAGATGGGTCTCGAGGAGTTCGTCGAGCACGGGAAGAAGATCGACGCGCTCTTCTCGCACGAGCTGGCGGCGGCGATCTTTTCGCCGGGATCGCCGATCCACGACGGGGCGGCGGTGCTCCGGGGGAACCGGATCGCGGCGGCGGGGGTGATTCTGCCGATCCCGGCGGAGTCGGCCGACACCCGCGGGATGGGGACCCGCCACCGGGCGGCATTCGGCGTCGCGACCGAGACGGACGCGGCGGGGGTGGTGGTCTCCGAGGAGACCGGAAATGTCACCGTGTTCCAGGACCGGACCGCGAAGAAGGTGGAGACCGCGGACGAGCTGCGGGAGATCCTGACGCCGCTGCTCTTCCGGAAAGGGGATTCCGGTGAAGGCGCCTGATCTCCTGGGGATGCTCCGCGGATTCACCCGCCGGAACCTCGGGCTCAAGTTCCTGGCGCTCGCCCTTTCCGTCGCCGCCTGGTGGTTCGTCGCGGGGGAGACGAAGGTGCTGGTCGGGATGAACGTTCCGCTCGAGATCCGCGAGCTGCCGAAGGGGATGACCGTGAGCAACAAGGTGGAGCGGCAGGTCGAGGTGAGGCTCTCAGGTCCTTCTTCCCTGCTCTCCGCGCTCAAGGCGTCCGACCTCTCCGTCGGCGTGGAGCTGGCGAACGGGAGACCGGGGCGCCAGACGGTGACGCTCGACGACCGGTCGGTGAAGGCGCCGCCGGGGATCAAGATCCAGCGGATCTTCCCGTCGACGATCGAGGTCGTTCTCGAGCGGACGGAACGGAGGGCGGTCCCGGTCTCCGCCCGGATCGCCGGAGGGGCCGCGGTCCGCCGTCGCATCGCGAAGGTGGAGGTCGATCCGCCGTCGGTGGAGATCGAGGCGCTCCCGGAGGAGTTTACCCGCATGCCGGTGGTCTACACGGAGGAGGTCGTTCCGGACCGGTCGGAAGGCGTGTACAGCGCGATCGCACGGGTGGAAACGCGCGAAGCGCATGCTAAGATCGTCGGAAATCCGAACGTTCGCGTGAGGATCCAGTTCCGCAGGTAAGGGGGGAGGGGACGTGCCCAGGAAGCTGTTCGGCACCGACGGGGTGCGGGGAGTCGCCAACACGGACCCGATGACGGTGGAGACCGCCACCGCCCTCGGCCAGGCGGCGGCCCACATTTTCCGGAACCGCAGCGGGGGGCGGCACAAGGTCGTGATCGGCAAGGACACCCGCCTCTCCGGGTACATGTTCGAGACGGCGCTTTCCGCCGGGATCTGCGCGATGGGCGGAGACGTCCTGCTCGTGGGGCCGATGCCCACTCCCGGAATCGCCTTCCTGACCCGGTCGATGCGCGCCGACGCCGGCGTGGTGATCTCCGCCTCCCACAACCCGTACCAGGACAACGGGATCAAGTTCTTCGGCCGCGACGGATTCAAGCTCCCCGACGACGTGGAGTCTCGGATGGAAGGGCTGATGTTCGGCGAGCACCTGAAGGAGCACCGCCCTCCATCCCCCGAAATCGGCCGCGCGCACCGGATCGACGACGCCACGGGACGCTACATCGTCTACCTGAAGAGCACCTTCCCCGCCCGCCTCTCCCTCGAAGGGATGCGCATTGTGGTCGATTGCGCGCACGGCGCGGCGTACCGGATCGCCCCGCAGGTGTTTTCCGAGCTCGGCGCGGAGGTCGTCACGATCGGCGCCTCACCGAACGGGCTGAACATCAACGAGCAGTGCGGGTCGCTCTACCCGGAGGTGGTCTCCGCGAAGGTCCGGGAGTCGAGGGCGGACCTCGGCATCTCCCTCGACGGCGACGCCGACCGGGTGATCCTGGTGGACCAGAAAGGCGACGTCCTGGACGGCGACCGGATCATGGCCGTGTGCGCGGCGGAGCTCGCGCGGAAGAAGACGCTCGCGCGGAGCACGGTGGTGGCCACCGTGATGAGCAACCTCGGGCTCGAGCTGTATCTGAAGGATCGGAAGATCAAGCTGGTCCGCGCGCCGGTCGGAGACCGGTACGTCGTGGAGGCGATGCGCGCGGGCGGCTACAACTTCGGCGGGGAGCAGTCGGGTCACCTGATCTTCCTCGACCACGCCACCACCGGGGACGGCGTGCTCGCCGCGCTCCAGTTCCTGGCCGTCATGGTCGAATCCGGGACGAAGGCGTCCGCGCTGGGCACCGAGCTGGTCGTCTTCCCGCAGCTGCTCCACAACGTCCGGATGAAGCACCGGGTCCCGCTCGAGTCGATGAAGGGGTTCCGGAAGGCGCAGGCCGAATTCGAGAAGGCGCTGGGGAGCCGCGGGCGGATCGTCGTGCGGTACAGCGGGACGGAGCCGCTCCTTCGGATCATGGTCGAAGGCGAGAACCGGGCGGAGGTCGAGGAGATCGTGAAGGCGCTGGGCGAAAAGGCGAAGGAAGAGGGCCGATAGGCATGGGCAAGCGCCTCGGGGTGAACATCGACCACGTGGCCACGCTGCGGCAGGCGCGGCGGGGACGGGTACCGGAGCCGGCGACGGCGGCGGGGATCGCGGAGCTTTCGGGGGCGGACGGGATCACGGTCCACCTGCGGGAAGACCGTCGGCACATCCAGGACCGCGACCTCGAGGTCCTGAAATCGGTTGTCGCCACCCGGATCAACCTGGAGATGGCGGCCACGGACGAGATGATCCGGATCGCCTGCGCCCTCCGGCCGTACTCCGCCACGCTGGTTCCCGAAAAGCGCGAGGAGGTGACCACCGAGGGGGGGCTGGACGTACTCGGCCACCGGGACGCGCTGCTGCAGGCCGCGGCCCGGTTGAAGGAGGCGGGCATCCTCGTCAGCATGTTCATCGACCCGGACCTTCCGCAGGTGAGGGCTTCTCGTCAGGCCGGGGCCGACGCGATCGAGATCCACACGGGGACGTATTGCGAGGCGTTCCTTTCCGGAACGTTCCAGGCGGAGCTCTCGAAGATCCGGGCTGCCGCCGCGTACGCCGCCTCTGCGGGCTTGAAGGTGTTCGCCGGGCACGGGCTCGACGTCCGCAACATCGTCCCGGTCCTGTCCATCCAACAGATAGAGGAATTCAACATCGGGCACAGCATCATTGCCCGGGCGGTATTCATCGGGCTGCCCGCGGCGATCCGTGAGATCGCGGAGCTGATCCACGGGTCGTGAGGGGACGGGTATGATCGCGGGAATCGGCGTGGACATCGTGGACGTCGCCCGGATCGCGAAGCTGGTCGATCGGTTCGGGAAACGGTTCCTCCGGCGGGTCTTCACGGAGGCCGAGGCGGCCTACGCGGCCGGGAGCGGGAACCCGGCGGACCGGCTGGCGGGCCGGTTCGCGGTGAAGGAAGCGGTGATGAAGGCGCTGGGGACCGGCAAGTCCCAGGGGATCCTCTGGAGGGACGTCGAAACGGTCCGCGGCCCCTTCGGGAAGCCGGTCGTCCACCTCCACGGGCAGGCGGTCCGCTGGATGAAACAGCGGGGGGCGGAAGCGGTCCACGTGTCCATCACGCACGACGGCGGCAAGGCGGTGGCGTTCGTCATCATGGAGAAGACGGGGGACAAGGGATGAAGGTCGCGACGGCCCGGCAGATGGCCGAACTGGATCGGGTGACGATCCACACGTACGGGATCCCTTCCCTCGTGCTGATGGAGAACGCGGGCCGGTCGTGCACCGACCGGATCTTCCGCATCCTCGAGGAGAAGGTGGGAGCGCCGCAGGAGGCGTCGGTCGCGGTCGTCTGCGGAAAGGGAAACAACGGCGGCGACGGGATGGTGATCGCCCGACACCTCCACAACCGGGGCGGCTACGTCGAGGTGTTCCTGCTCGGCAAGACGGCGGACCTGTCCGCCGACGCGA
>JACRNP010000015.1 GCA_016234845.1 Deltaproteobacteria bacterium
AACCCCTCCCGGGTCGATTTCTGAAGAACGATGTCCGCCAGGCGTTGAAGGGAGTTGATGGTCCTGTGCGCGCCGGACGGAAGAAGGAGAACGTGGATGTCGGGATCCCCTTCCGCCGCCTCCAGCACGTCTTCGAGCACCGCCCTGCCTTCGGGGTCGTCCGTGGCCTCTCCCCCGGCCAGAACGAGCTGGACGGGAGTCACCTTGCGGACCAGCCGGTACGCCTGGATGACGCCGACCGGATCCTTGAACCGGTCGAACCGGGAGATCTGGACGAGGAGCGGACGTTCCGGGTCGAGGCCGAATTCCGCCCGCACGCCCGACAGCTCCGCCGGGTGCAGCTCCCGGTTCTTTTCGCTCAGCGGGTCGATGCTCGGCGGGACAAGGAACTGGGGATGCGGAAGGGGTTGGGCGAATTCGGCCATCGAAAATATGCTGGCGTCGTACTTCTCCACGAACGTCCGCAGCACCTTCCAGACGGGGCGGAACGGACTGCTGATGTCGATGTGCGCCCGCCAGATCCAACGCCCCTTCCGGTTCGGGCAAAACCTGAGGAGGTATGCAGGCTGGGGGTCGTGGATGACGACGATGTCCGCTTCCTCCAACAGGGGGCGCAGCCTCACGGCGTTTTTCTCGTTTACGTCCTGGTAGATTCTCCAGTCCTTCTTGGGCAGGTCGACGATTTTTCCCTGGAGGCCGTTGTGGATCGCCTTGGTGATCTCGAAAAACCGGGAATCGCCGTGGATCACCTCCCAGGAGGCGTCCACCCCCACATCGCGCATATGGGGCACCATCCACTCCAGGATCTCGGCGACTCCGCCCCCTTCCCGCGTCGAGTTCACGTGGACCACCCGGAGCCCCGCGAGCTTCTCCCCGATGCGCCGAAGCTGCGCCACGGCGGAGGAACCGACGATCGCCTCGTAGGCGGACAACGCGGGGCTCATCTCGCATCCCCGGCGCCCGCCACCGCATTCGCGAGCTCCTTCCGAAGGCGGGCGAGGCTGTGGAAATGGAAGTCGATGGCGCCCAGGGAGCGAAGGCACGGCGCGAACTCCTCACCGGCCTCCATGAGCCAGGCGGAAAAGTCGTCCCTCCCGGCGGGAGGACGGCGCAGCGCCTCCAGGAAATGGTAGTAGACGCTCCCGTCGGTCATGCCCAGGATGGCCGGGGCGAGTTCCCGCGGGCTTCGGATCCGCTCTCCGGTATCGAAAACGACGGTTGTGGCTTCCTTGAAGAGGAACTCGTCCCCCGGCCTCACCCAGGGAACCGTCGTCCGTTCCCCCAACCGGTCGTCGACGATGTCCAGAACGGCGGCCCGCAGCTCCTCCATCGTGCCGAAGGCGTACGGATCGACGATTCCCAGCCTCTCCGCCAGCACGCGGTCCCCCAGGTAGAGTTTCGCCCAGACCGCGAAGTCGTTCCGGTAGTCCGGGTCGTCGAACGCGGGACGGAGCGTGGTCTCGCAGAAGTGGTGGTACAGAACGTTTCCGCCGCACGCGGCGATCCGGTCCCGGAACTCCCGCAGGTTCATCGCGGGGATCAGGCCGCTCATCCGGACGAGAAGCGCACAGTCCTTGACTTCGAAGGGCGTCATGACGATTCCGCGAGGCTGCGGACGGCAGCCGCGAGGGCGGCCGGACCCGCCAGATAGTGCGCCCCCTGCACGGTCACGCGATCCCCCACGCAGAAGACGGTTCCTCCGCGGCGCAACACCCACCGCATCGCCACCGCGTCGTTCTCGTCGTCCCCCGCGTACACGACCCCGTCCCGGGACGGATCCCATTCGATCAGCCGCAGGAGTCTTCTCAACCCGGCGGACTTCCCGCCTCCCCGCACCAACTGCACTTCCAGGACCTCCGGTCCGCGGTGCACCCGGATCCCCGTCAGACCCCTCAATCGCTCCAGCAGGAATGTCCTCCTGCGGAAGGACCGCGGGGAGGCGTTCCGGAAATGGACCGCCACGGACCATCGCTTGTCTTCCACTTCCACCCCGGGGATCGCGGCGATCTCCTCAAGGATCGCGCAGACGGCCTTTCGGTTCATCGCAAGGAGCCTTTCCGCGGCGGCGTCCGGTCCCGTGCGAATTCCCCCCGGCAGGCGCCACTCCAGCCCGCTCCCCCCGCCGATGAACACACCCGGGAGAGGAACCCTGGGAACGATGTCGTCCATGGACCGGCTCGACATCACGGCCACCCGGTTCCATGGGGAGCTCTGCAGGTACCGGAGCGTCTTTTCGCACTTCCCGTCCAGTACGGCTTCGTGACGGTCGGGGACGATCCGGGATACCGTGCCGTCGAAATCGAACACCCAGAGACGCCGCCTGCCCAGCATGTAGTTCAAGGGGCGGCCTCCCGCGACCCGGGCCGTCCCGGCTCCTCCCGCAGCTTGCCGCGCTTTCGCATCCCGGCGGCATCCAGCAGCATCCGCCCTGCCCAGCGGTAGACGTTGAATTCGCCGATCAGGCTCCGCATGATGCGGATGCGGTCGCGCTGCTCGGCATCCGGCATGCTGAGCGCCATGTGCAGGGCCGCGGCGCACTGGTCGATGTCGTACGGGTTGACGATCAGGGCCTCGGGCAGCTCGCGCGACGCTCCGGTGAAACGGCTCAGGATCAGCACGCCCCTCTCGTCGTCGCGGGAGGCGAGGAACTCCTTCGCCACCAGGTTCATGCCGTCGTGCAGGCTGGTCACGCAACACACCTCGGCCGCGCGGTAATGCTCGTAGACATCCGGGGGTTCGTGATGTTCCACCTTCAGCAGGATGGTAGGCGCGGATCCGGAGGAGAAGCGGCCGTTGATCCGGTCGGCCAGCGCCCTGACGCGAATCTCGAACTCCCTGTATTCGTCGATCCTGGAGCGGCTGGGAGCCGCGATCTGGATGAAGCTGAACCGCCCGATCCAGCTCGGCTCCAGCTCCAACAGCCGTTCGACCGCGAGAAACCGCTCGATGATCCCCTTGGTGTAGTCGAGGCGATCCACGCCGATCCCGACGAATTGATCCGGCGGCAATCCGTTCCGGCTGCGAACGTCGGCGCGGCACCCGGCGACCGGCTTCCGCGTCAGCGTCCCGGCCGGCGGCCATTCGATCGAAATCGGGTACCGCTTGACGGCCGTCGTCTTCCCTCCGCGGGCCACCTCGAACGTCTCCCGGTCCACCCGGGCCTCCAATGTCCGGTCCACGGTATCGAGGAAGTTGTTGCAATGGAACCGGGTGTGGAACCCGAGGATGCTGCTGCCCAGAAGTCCGTCGAGCAGCTCCTCCCTCCAGGGGCAGATGGCGAACGCTTCCGGGTTCGGCCACGGGATGTGCCAGAACGTGATGATCGTGGCGTCGGGCAACCGTTCCCGGATCATCCGCGGCAGCAGGGCGAAATGGTAGTCCTGCACCAGGACGATGGGATCCGCCGTCCTGGCCTCCTGCGACACGGCATCGGCGAATTTGCCGTTCGCCTCCCTGTACCGCTTCCAGTCTGCCGAGCGGAAGATCGGCCGGACATGGGCGATGTGGCACAGCGGCCACAACCCCTCGTTCGAGAAGCCGTAGTAGTAGCCCGCCTCCTCCTCGTCCGTCAGCCAGACGCGGCGAAGCTTGTACGACGGCTTCCCGGGGGGGACCATGATGTGGTCGGCGGCGTCCACGACTTCCCGGTCCGCCGTCCCGCTGCCGTGGGCGATCCAGGCGCCGGAGCATGCGCGCACGACCGGTTCCAGGGCGGTGACCAGGCCGCTCGCGGGCCGGGACACCTCGATGCGGCCGTCCCGGCGCTGGTGGATGTACGGCTCGCGGTTGGAAACGACCAGGATATCCTCGCCGCGGAGGTCATCGTGCAGAATGGTCTTCAGCGCCTCCGGGGACCAGTTCACCTGGCTCTCGTCCCGTGCCCGGTGTTCGGACTCCAGGTCCCGGATGAGCGCCCGCAGGTCGGAGGCGATGGGTCGAAGCTCGGGAAGCGTGCCGCGGAGATCCGTCCCGGCGGGCCGCAGCAGCCCTTCGCCCCGCAGGAGGGCGCGGACGCTCTCCATCCATCCCCTCCAACTGAGCTGCGCGATCACCACCGTGATCAGGGACACGACCGCGCCGAGGGCGATGAAGAAGAGGAACACGTAGCGCTTCGTCTCCTCGCTGCGCCGTTGGGCGAAGCTCATGTCGTGGACCAGCACCAGGTCGCCGAGCCGGGTGCCGGACGCGTCGACGCCGACAACCGCCACATGCAGAGGCCCCTTTTCGCTTGTGAGCACTTTTTTCGAAGGCTCCGCGAACCTGCCGAGGTCCGCGCAGTCGATCTCGCGGGGGAAGGTCCTGGTCGCTATCGGCGGCCCGCCGGAGACGCCGCAAAAACCGAGCGCATAGAGGCGCTCGTCCTCGATGATCTTGTCGAACACCCGGAGCGTCCTGGTTTTCGAACCGCTGGCCAGCGACTCCTGGATCGAATCGTGGATGGCATTGGCGACCAGTTTCGACCGCATGTCGATGTCGCGCGCGAACCACCGGAGAGTAAGCCCGTCCACCAGCGGCACGACCGCGTAGGCGATGGCCGCAAGAGCCGCCACCAGCGGAACGATGAAGCGAAGCGACAGGCGCATGGTATCGCGGCTATCCCCCCTTCATGACGGTTTCCGGGTCACCGCCGCCCCGAGGGACATTCACCTCGTCCGAGAAGAGGAGTCGCGGGGGCATCCGCCGGGCGCCCAGGATGTCCACCAGCAGATCCAGCCCTTCCGAGATCACGTCCAGCTCGCGGTCGGAAAGCTCTTCCAGCCCATCGAGAAGCACCCCTTGAGCGACCGTCGGGACCGTCTTGACCGTCTCTTGCCCGATTTGGGTCAACCCCACCGTCACGACCCTGCGATCCTCCGCCGACCGGGTCCTCGTCACCAGCCCGCGGGCGTCTAGGCGATCCAGGATTCCGATGACCGTGGAAGGATGGAGGTACATCCTCCTGGCCAGTTCCGAGACCATGACCGGCCCGGATTCCGAAAGGACCTTGATCGCCCAGAGCTGGGGGCCCGTCAATCCGGCCACATGTTCCGCGCGCCTGGAGTAACCGTGCACCACCTGGACGATCCGGCGCAGATTGTCGAAAGCGCCGGCGATGGCATCCTTGCGACCCGTCTTCATTTGACCTCCATCGGTCCGTAACCGATTCCGTTGCACCACGAATCCCGTATGGTTATAATGCCAATGATTTGTATAGCAATTATACGGCCAACTTCGTCCGATATCAACGACTTCGACCAAAGAAAGAGAAGTCCACCCAATGGACCCGGTCAATAAAAACGAATCCTTCCGGCCGGAAGCAGATTGGATTTCCAGGGCATTTGACAGGATTTCCTTGACGATTTCCGCGTTGCCCTCCCGGTTCCGTCTGATGTCCCTGAGCGTCGTCGTAGGGATCATCGCCGGCGTCGGGGCGATTCTTTTCGACGGTCTCCTGAGCCTGACGCTGGAGTCGGTCCTCCGCGCATCCACCGGCTACTTCGAGCCGGCCCGCGGCGCTTCTCCCCCGGATATCGCCTCCGCGATGCCGGTCCGATCCATCTGGCTCCTGCTTCTTCCCGCAATCGGCGGTCTGCTGTCCGGGGTGATCGTTTTTTCCATCGCTCCCGAGGCGGAAGGCCAGGGGACGGACGCCATGATCGAGTCGTTCCACGAGAGAGGCGGGCAGATCCGGAAGCGGGTGCCCCTGGTGAAAATCGTCGCGTCCGCGCTGACGATCGGCAGCGGAGGCTCCGCCGGCAAGGAAGGTCCCATCTCCCAGATCGGAGCCGGTTTCGGATCCGCCGTCGCGACGACCCTCCGGTTGAAACCCCGGGAGAGAAGGATCCTCGTGCTGGCGGGAGCGGCGGGAGGGATCGGGGCGATCTTCCAGGCGCCGCTGGGAGCCGCCCTGTTTGCGCCGGAAGTCCTGTACCGCGAGACGGAATTCGAGTCCGAGGCCCTCCTGCCCTGCATCATTTCATC
Source organism: Deltaproteobacteria bacterium (assembly GCA_016234845.1). NCBI lineage: Bacteria > Pseudomonadati > Myxococcota > Myxococcia > Deltaproteobacteria bacterium. The sequence continues at coordinate 5,962 of JACRNP010000015.1, forward strand.
CATCATCTCCTACGCGATCTACACCCAACTCTATCGAAAGGGCGCGCTCTTCTTTCCGGGGACGGTGGATTTCTCCATCCGCGCGGAACTCCTGCCGTATGCCGTCTTCGGCCTCTTCTGCGCGCTCGTGGGATTCCTGTTCGTACGGACCTTCTACGCGGCGAGGGACCGGATCTTCCGGCCTCTCCGGATCCACAGGATGCTCAAACCCGCCCTGGGCGGCCTGATGATGGGGTGTATCGCCTATTTCGTCCCCCAGGTCATGGACGGAGGGTACGGCTGGGTCCAGACGGCATTGGAAGGGAAGTTGCTCTGGCCGCTGATGCTTCTCCTTGCGGGACTGAAGATCGTTGCCACCTCGTGCACCATATGCTCGGGGGGAAGCGGAGGCGTCGTCGGCCCCTCCGTATTCATCGGTGCGATGCTCGGAGGCGCGTTCGGATTCCTCGGCCACGAGGTCGCCCCCGGCTGGGTGCTCCACCCCCACTCGTTCGTTATCGTGGGCATGGGTGGCTTTTTTGCCGGCGTCGCCAAGGTTCCGATCGCCTCGATCATCATGGTGTGCGAAATGAGCGCGAGTTACACCCTTCTGGTTCCACTGATGATCGTCTCCTCCATCTCCTGTCTGCTTCTGAGAAACGTCAACCTGTTCGAGAAGCAGCAGGTCAGCCGGTTCGCCTCCCCCGCCCACCTCACCGAATTCGCCCGGGGCATGCTGGAACGTATCCGGGTGGAGGACGCCATACACCCCCAGCCGATCACGCGGATCCCGGAAACCATGCCGTTCGGGGAACTGGTCCGGACGGTGTCCCGCTCCGGAGAGTCCCACTTCCCCGTGGTAGACGCGGCGGGCCGCATGACCGGGATCGTCTCGATCAACGACATCCGGGCGGTTCTCTTCGAGAACGACATCGACCGCGTCGTCATCGCCGGGGACGTGGCGACCCGCAGCGTGGTCAGCGTCTTTTTCGACGACACGCTGCAGCAGGCCTTGGACAAGATGGCCGCGATCGCGGTGGACGAGCTGCCCGTCGTGGACCGGAATGCGCCGGACACGATCGCCGCCATGATTTCCAAGCGCGATATCGTAAACTACTACTTCACCAAGGGCAGAGGCTGACCACGGGTCCTGTGGAGTGATGAACCGCTCGTTTCCGATATGCGGCCTGTGCCTCGCGGCCCTGATCCTCCTTCCGGGGATGGCCCACGCCGCGGGCGAGGACCCTTCCCTGCCGCTCCTGCGATACCTCGTCCTCATCCTCCTGGCCGCGAAGCTGATGGGGCATCTCGGAGTGTTGCTGGGGCAGCCCGCGGTTCTCGGAGAGCTCTGCGCCGGAATCCTCCTGGGAAATCTCGGACTTCTCGGGGTCGCCGGATTCGGGGGGATCGCCTCCGATCCTTACGTCGACATCCTGGCCCGGATCGGGGTCATCGTCCTGCTCTTCGAAGTGGGATTGGAGTCCACGATCCGGGACATCATCGGCGTGGGGGTGTCCTCCCTGCTCGTGGCGGTGCTGGGCGTGGCGGCCCCCTTCGGGCTGGGGTGGCTCGTCGGCGCCTGGCTTCTTCCGGAGAGTTCTCCCTACGCCCATGCCTTCCTGGGCGCGGCGTTGTGCGCGACCAGCGTGGGAATTACCGCGCGCGTTCTTCAGGATATCGGCAAATCCCGGGAGAAGGAGGCCAGGATCATCCTCGGGGCCGCCGTCATCGACGATGTGCTCGGTCTCATCATCCTCGCGTCCGTCTCGGGTGTCATTCTCGCGGTCGAGGGCGGGAAATCCTCCGGGGCGTGGCCGCTTGCGGCGATCGTCCTGAAGGCGGTCGGGTTTCTGGCAGGCTCCCTCCTTCTCGGGGCCCTTCTCACGCCGAAGATCTTCACAACGGCCGCGAAGTTGCGCGGTCCGGGGGTCCTGGTCGGCGTCTCCCTGGCCTTCTGCTTCCTGCTCTCGTTCCTCGCCGGCGAGGCGGGGCTTGCGCCCATCGTCGGGGCGTTCGCGGCCGGCCTGATCCTGGAGCCGGTCCATTTCCAGGCGTTCGGGGAACGGAGCATCCGTCATCTGGAGGAAGCTCTCGCGCCATTGTCGGGATTCCTGGCGCCCGTGTTCTTCGTTCAGATGGGGGCAAAGGTGGATCTGCGGGTTTTCGCCTCCGCGGACACGGTTTGGCTCGCACTCGCGTTGACGGTTGCCGCGATCATCGGCAAGCAGGCATGTTCGCTCGGGGTTCTGGAGAGGGGGGCCAACCGCTGGGCCGTGGGATTCGGCATGATACCGCGCGGGGAGGTGGGGCTCATCTTCGCCAGCATCGGGGCGACGCTCGTTCTTGGGGGAGAACGGATCATCGACGACACCACGTATTCGGCGGTGATCATCATGGTCCTCCTGACGACGCTCGTCACGCCGCCCCTGTTGAAATGGTCTCTGATCTCCCGGGGTACCTCCGGTCATTCCGCTGATCGCCAAAACGTTGTATAATCTGATTTATAACGATTCCCCCGACCGAACGGAGTTCCCGATGGCCGCCCGCGCCCATCGACTTTCCGGCATCCGCGTGCGGCCCGCCGGCGCGGGGACCGGAAAGACGTCGCCAGGGGAGGAAGATATGGCACGCCGGAAGATGTTCGCGTTTCTCGCCGCGCTTGCGTGCGCGGCGGCCCTGTTCCACGCGGTCCCCGCGTCGGCCGCGTCGAGGAACCTGATCCTTGCGACGACGACGAGCACGCAGGATTCAGGGCTCCTCGACGTGCTGATCCCGGCGTTCGAGAAGAAGACCGGGCTCTTCGTGAAGACGATCGCCGTCGGGTCGGGGCAGGCGATGGCGATGGGGGAGAAGGGGGAGGCGGACGTCCTCCTCGTCCATTCGCCGGCGGCCGAGGAGAAGTTCCTGCGGGACGGATTCGGCTCGTCGCGCGCGCTCGTGATGCACAACGACTTCATCCTCGTCGGGCCGGCGGCCGATCCGGCGGGAATCCGGGGGGCGAGGCCGTCGGTCGAGGCGTTCCGGAAGATCGCCGCGAAGGGGGCGCTTTTCCTTTCGCGCGGCGACAAGTCCGGGACGCATTCGAAGGAGATGGGGCTCTGGAAGGCGGCCGGCGTCTCCGGCGAGGGGAAGCCTTGGTACCAGCAGACCGGCCTCGGGATGGGACAGACGCTTTCGGTCGCGGCGGAGAAGAAGGGATACACGCTCGCCGACCGCGGCACCTACCTCGCCATGAGGAAATCGCTCGGTATCCCGATCCTCGTCGAGGGGGACAAGGATCTCCTGAACGTCTACCACGTGATCGTCGTGAACCCCGCGAAGTGGCCGAAGGTCAACGCGGAGGGGGCGAAGGCGTTCGCCGCATTCATGGTCGCCCCCGACACCCAGAAGACGATCGGCACGTTCGGCGTCGAGAAGTTCGGCGCGCCGCTCTTCTTCCCGGACGCGGGAAAGAAGCTCGAAGACCTCGGGAAGTAGCTCCCGCGTTCGCGCGGGGTTGGTAAGATGTCCTCATGCAGATGATCCTCGACGGCCTCCGCGAGGCGTTCCGGCTGCTCGTCACGCTCGACCCCGAGGTCGTCCGGATCGTTATCCTGTCCCTGAAGGTCTCCGGGACCGCGACGCTCGTCGCGCTCGTGATCGGCCTCTCCGGCGGAGTAGCCCTCGCCTTCCTGCGCTTCCCCGGCCGCAATCTTCTCGTCGCCGCCGTCAACACCGGCATGGGCGTCCCGCCGGTGGTCGTCGGCCTCTTCGTCTCCATCCTGCTGTGGCGGAACGGGCCGCTCGGGATGCTCGAACTCCTCTACACCCCCGCCGCGATGATCGTCGCGCAGGTCGTCATCGCGACCCCGATCGTCATGGGGATCTCGCTCGCCGCGCTGCAGGCGCTCCCCGAAAAGCTCCGCTGGCAGGCGGTCGGACTCGGCGCGAGCCGGATGCAGACGGTCTGGATCCTCGTCCGGGAGGCGCGCCTGCCGCTCCTCGCCGCCGTGATGGCGGGGTTCGGCGGCGTCATCTCCGAGATCGGCGCGTCGATCATGGTCGGCGGGAACATCCGGGGATACACCCGCGTGCTGACGACGGCGACGGTGATGGAGACGTCGCGCGGGAACTTCGAGATCGCGATCGGCCTCGGGATCCTCCTGCTGCTGCTGTCGTTCGGCGTGAACGCGACGCTTACGAAGATCCAGCAGAGGAAGCGGCCGCGATGAGCGTCACGGCGGCGGACAGGACGCCGGACGGGGCGCGCCTTCCGTTACTGGCCGCGGACCGGCTGCGCGTCGAGCGGGGCGGGGCGACCCTCCTCGACGTCCCTTCCCTTTCGGTGTTCGAGGGGGAGACGCTCGCCGTGATCGGAGGAAACGGGGCGGGGAAGACGACGCTTTTACTCGCTCTGGCGACGGTCCTTGCGCCCTCTTCCGGTGCCGTCCTCTTCCGCGGAAAGCCGGTCGGCTCGGGGGAGACGGCGCTCCCGTACCGCCGGAAGATCGCGGTCGCGTTCCAGGAGCCGCTCCTGTTCGACGGGACGGTGGCGCGGAACGCGGCGGAAGGGTTGCGTCTACGGAAAGTGCCGGCGGAGGAAGCCGCGCGGCGCGCCGGGAACATGCTCGAGCGTTTCCGCATCGCGCGCCTCGCCGGGCGGTCCGCCCGGACCCTGTCGGGCGGGGAAGCGCAGAGGGTGTCGCTCGCACGGGCGTTCGCCGTCGATCCGGAGGTCGTCTTCCTCGACGAGCCGTTCTCCGCGCTCGATCCGGAGTCGCGCGAGGGGATCGTGGACGACCTCGAGACGGCCCTTCGCGATTCGGGGACGACGGCGGTCTTCGTCACGCACGACCGGGTCGAGGCGCTCCGCCTCGGCGACCGGATCGCGGTGATGCACGCAGGGCGGATCACGCAGGTCGGGACGCCCGACGAGGTGATGAACCGCCCGGCGGACGGGATCGTGGCGTCGTTCGTAGGTGCCGAGACGGTCCTGGACGGAGTCGTCGTCTCCGCCGGGAACGGCGTGTTCGTCGCGCGCGTCGGTGCGCCGGGAGCGTCCGGCGCCGCCCCGTCGGTCGAAGCGGTCGGAACGTGCGGGATCGGCGACCGGGTCCTGCTCTGCATCCGACCCGAGAACGTTACGCTGTCGCTCCCCGGCGGGTCGGCCACCTCGGCGCGGAACGTCTTCCCCGGGGTCGTTTCGAAGGTGACGCCGCAGGGGGCGGTCCAGCGGGTCGTCGTCGACTGCGGGGCCCTTCTCTCGGCCCTCGTCACCACGCACGCCGCGGTCGAGCTCGGCCTGTCCCCGGGGCGCCCGATCGTCGCGTCGGTCAAGGCGACGGCGGTCCACGCGATCCGACGCTGAAAAACTCCGATCCGTGCGGAGAGAGAAAAGCTAGATATCGAGCGACGACACGTTCAGCGCGTTCTGCTCGATGAACTCGCGGCGCGGCTCGACCTGGTCGCCCATCAGCCGCGAGAAGATCTCGTCGGCGTCGGTCTCGTCGCCGAGCTCGACGCGCAGCAGCTCCCGCGACTCGGGGTTCATCGCCGTCTCCCAGAGCTGCTCGGGGTTCATCTCCCCCAGCCCCTTGTACCGCTGGATCGTCTGCCCCTTCTTCCCCGCCTCCAGCACCTGGTCGAGCAGGCACAGCGGGCCGTCCGCCTCGGGGAAGATCCCCTCCCCTTCCATCCGGTACGGCGGCGCGAGCGTCTCGCGGATCTGGGCGTAGAGCTGCCCCGCCTCCCGCAGGTCGGCCGACTCCATCAGGTGCCGGTCGACCAGGCAATCCATCGGCAGTCCGCCGCGCTTCCACGTGAGGCGCGCCCGCACTCCCTCGCTGTCGCCGTCGGGGTCCGCGTCGATCGAGAACGCCGCGTGCGTCACGTCCGGGCGGCTCCCCTTCCATTCGGCGAGCAGCGCCTTGAAGAATTTCGTCGCCGCCTTTTCCCCGGAGAGCGCCTCCACCCCCAGCGCCGATCGTGACGCCAGCGACAGGAAGACGAAGGCGGGAAATCCCCTGCGCTCCGCCCGCGACGCGACCAGCTCCAGCCGGGAGATCTTGGACAGCCACGCGGTGAGCTTCTGGCCGGACAGCCCTCCCGAATTCCCCGTCCCCGCGACCCGCCGACCCGCCGACCCGTGGTCGATCAGGTGCTTCCGGAACGCGGCGTCGTCCTTCAGGTACGTCATCTCCTTGCCGCGCCGGACCCCGTAGAGCGGGGGCTGGGCGATGAAGATGTTCCCGCGCTCCAGCAGCTCCGGCATGTTGCGGAAGAAGAAGGTGAGCAGCAGCGTCCGGATGTGCGCGCCGTCCACGTCGGCGTCGGTCATGATGATGACCTTGCCGTACCGAAGCTTGTCCGCCTCGTAGTTCTCCTTGCCGATCCCGGTCCCCAGCGCGGTGACCATGACCCGGATCTCGGTCGAGGTCAGCATCTTGTCGATGCGCGCCTTCTCGACGTTCAGGATCTTCCCCTTGAGCGGCAGGATCGCCTGGTACCGCCGGTCGCGCGCCTGCTTCGCCGAGCCGCCCGCCGAATCGCCCTCCACGATGAACAGCTCGCACCGCGCCGGGTCCCTCTCCTGGCAGTCGGCCAGCTTCCCCGGCAGCCCCGCCGAGTCCATCGGCCCCTTGCGCACCAGCTCCTTGGCCTTCCGGGCCGCCTCGCGCGCCCGCGCCGCCTCGAGCCCCTTCTCGATGATCTTCTTCGGAACGGACGGGTTCTCCTCGAAGCACGTCATCAGCTTCTCGTAGACCAGCGAGTCGACCAGCCCCTTCACCTCGTTGTTCCCGAGCTTGTTCTTGGTCTGTCCCTCGAACTGCGGCTCGGGCACCTTGGTGGAGACGACGGCCGCCAGCCCCTCGCTCAGGTCGTCCCCGCGCAGGTTCTCCTTGAACCCCTTGAGCAGGTTCCCCTGGTTGGCGTACTGGTTGATCGCGCGGGTCAGCGCCTGGCGGAAGCCGGTGAGGTGCGTCCCGCCGTCGTGCGTGTTGATGTTGTTCACGAAGGAGAAGAGCGTCTCCTGGTACGAGTCGTTGTACTGGAGCGCCACCTCGATCTGGACGCCGTCCTTCTCCCCCTCGATGTACACCGGCTTGGGGTGGAGCGGCGTCTTGTTCCGGTTGATGTGCTTCACGAATTCGACGATCCCGCCCTTGTACTGGAAATCGTGGCTCTTCGCGTTGCGCTCGTCGAGGATGGAGATCTTGAGGCCAGCGTTCAGGAACGACAGCTCGCGCAGCCGCTGGGACAGGACGTCGAAGGAGAACTCGGTCTCGGTGAAGATTTCCGGGTCCGGCTTGAAGGTGATGCGGGTCCCGTTCTTCCGGGACTTCCCCGTGACTTTGAGGGGCGAGGAGGTTTCGCCCCGGACGAAGCTGATCTGGTGCACCGACCCGTCGCGCCGGATCTCCGCGGTCAACGTCTCGGACAGCGCGTTCACCACGGAGACGCCCACGCCGTGGAGACCGCCCGACACCTTGTACGTCTCCCGGTCGAACTTTCCGCCCGCGTGGAGGACGGTCAGGACCACCTCGGCCGCCGGCATCCCCTCCTCCGGCATGATGTCCACCGGGATCCCCCGCCCGTTGTCCTCGACGGTGACCGAATCGTCCGCGTGGATGACGACCGAGATCGTGTCGCAATGCCCGGCCATCGCCTCGTCGATCGAGTTGTCGACGACCTCGTAGACCAGGTGGTGCAGCCCGTGGGTGTCCGTGCTCCCGATGTACATCGCCGGGCGCTTCCGGACCGCCTCCAGCCCCTTTAAAACCTGTATGTTTTCGCCGGTATATTCGCCGCCGGTCCCGTTTTTCGGACGGTCGTCCGCGCCGCTGCCCATAAACACCCCGTTCCCTGATGGGTAAACTGATTGATTATACTCTTTCGGGGGGGGAAACGGAAGAATTACGGGGGGACGGAAACCCCCCCGGAGAATTTATAACTGCCGGATATCGCTTAAGAAACCGGCAATATCAGAAAATGCGCATCGGCATGACGATCGCCAGGTACGCCGCGTCCTTCTCCGGCCGCAGGATCACCTGGGACACCTCGTCCTTCATCTGGAGGACCACCTTCTCCTCCGCGATCCCGGACACGGCGTCCTGCAGGTATCTTCCGTTGAACCCGATCTTCATCGCGGGCCCTTCGTACTCCGCCTCGAGCAGGTCCTGCGCCTCCCCCTGGTCGGGACTGGTGGAGGACACCTCGAGCTGCTTGCCGGAAAACGAAAGCTTCACGCTGTGGACCTTGTCGGGCGCCATGACGCCGACGCGGCGCAGCACCTCCGCGAACGCGTCCCGGTTCACCGTGGCGGTCAGCAGGTTCTCCTTCGGGACGACCTGGCGGTAGTCCGGGAACTCGGCGTCGAGCAGCCGCACCCACACCTCCGTGTCCCCCTTCGCCGCGAACAGGAACTTCTCGGAGGAGGAAAGCTCGATCGACCCCGGTCCGCTCTCCGCGAGTTTCCGGATCTCGAGCACGCCCTTCCGCGGGACCAGGACCTTCCGGGACGACAGCAGCTCCCCGATGTTCCCCGCCTCCCCGTCCGCCATCGCCAGCCGGTGCCCGTCGGTGGCGACCATCCGGAGCCGCGCGCCTTCCTTCGTGTCCACCCGCTCCATCAGGATCCCGGCGAGGTTGTACCTCGTCTCGTCCGACGACGCGAACGACGCCACCCGTTCCGACAGTCTCCGGAACATCTCCCCGTCCACCGAAACCGGCTTCCCCTTGGGCTTCTCCGGCATCTCCGGGAACTCCTGCGCCGGGAGCCCCGCCAGCCGGAAATGGGACCGGCCGGAGGAGATCTCCACGTAGTTCCCTTCCTTCCCCGCCGCCTTCACCGGGGACTCCTTCGGGAGCACCTTGGCGATGTCCAGCAGCTTGCGCGCCGGCAGGGCGATGGAGCCGGCCTCGCCCGACGCGATCGGCTGGATGCAGCGGATCACGATCTCCAGGTCCGAGGAAACGACCGTCAGGCTTCCCCCCGCGACCGTCATCAACGCGTGGGATAGGACGGGCATCGTGTGCCGGCGTTCCGCGACCCCCTGGATGCCGGTCAGCACATCGATGAGCTGGTCTCTGTCCACAGTGAAGTTCATCGTTATCCTCTTCTTGTTTCAGTATTAAAAAAGATAGCAGCGGGAGCAGAGGGTGTGGAAGCTGTGGATATCATCCTCGCGTCGGCGCGCGACGGGGATCGGAGCTGTTGGGGAATTGGAGATGAACGATGGATGCGGCGGACGGAAACTGTGGACAGCAAGTAGCCGTTCCTTTTCTCCACAAGGTTATCCCTCGATTTTCTTCCGGAGGGTTTCCACCGTGTTTCTTAAAGATACATCGTCCGCGACCTTCTTCCCAATTTTTTTTACCGCGTACATGACGGTCGTGTGATCGCGCCCGCCGAACCGGTGGCCGATGTCGGGAAAGGAGCAGCGCGTCATCTCCCGGATCAGGTACATCGCCACCTGGCGCGGAGCCGCGACCACCTTGTGCTTCCGGTCGGACCGCAGGTCGGACACCTTGACGCCGTAATGGTCGGCGACCGCTTTCAGGACCGCGTCGGGGGAGATCTCCTTCACCCCGTTGTTCAGCGGGGAGAGGAACGATTTCGCCAGGTCGAGGTTGATCTCCTTGCTCATGAGCGACGCGTGGGCTCCGATCCGGATCAGGTACCCCTCCAGCTCGCGGATGTTGCTCTTGACCACGGTCGCGAGGTAAAGCGCCACGTCCTCGGGGAGCGGGATGTTCTCGGCCTCCGCCTTGCGGTTCAGGATGGCCACCCGCGTCTCGATGTCGGGGGCCTGGATGTCGGCGACCAGCCCCCATTCGAAACGCGACTGGATCCGCTCCTCGAGGTCCGGGATCTCCTTGGGAAACTTGTCGCTGGTCACCACGATCTGCTTCCGGGACGAGTACAGGTCGTTGAAGGTGTGGAAGAACTCCTCCTGGGTCCGCGTCTTTCCGGCGATGAACTGGACGTCGTCCACCAGGAGGATGTCGGCGTTCCGGTACCGTTCCTTGAACTCCTGCATCCGGTTCGTGCGGATCGAGTGGATCAGCTCGTTGGTGAACTTCTCCGCGGGGACGTAGCAGACCCGCAGCCGCGGGTTCCGGGTCAGCGCCTCGTTCCCGATCGCGTGCAGCAGGTGGGTTTTTCCCAGCCCCACACCCCCGTAGATGAAGAGCGGGTTGTAGCTGTTCCCCGGATCGTTGGACACCGCGGCGGACGCGGCGTGCGCGAACTGGTTTCCCGTCCCGATGACGAACCGTTCGAACGTGTACCGGCTGTTGAGGACGGGAGGGACGATCCGGGCCCGCGTGACGGTATCCACCGGGAGCTGCAGGTACCGGGGCGGCGTGACCGGCGGCGGGAGCGGCTCTTCCTCCCCCCCCACCACGATCTCGACGGAGACCTCCTCGCCCAGTTCCCGGCGGGTGATCTCCTCGATCTGGGAGATGTGGTTGTCCTCGATCCACTGCTTGAAGAATTTGTGCGGCGTCGCGATGAAGAGGACGGCCCCCTCCCGCGTGACGAACCGCAGGGGGCGAAGCCACGTCTCGAACACCTGCTCGGACACCTCGCCCTTCATCTGGGCGAGGACCCGTTCCCACGCCTTGGAAGTCATCCCGCCGGCTCCCGGAAACCGGGGGGTGAAGCCGTCGCAAGGAGGCGAAAATCGTTCATTTCTGGCATGTTAAGCCCGCGTAAAATGAAATAGTTGCCAACAAGGTTATCCACACCTGTGGATAAAGCGGAATGTTTCATGAAATCGGTGTCTTAAGGGCGCTTTGGGTCGGTATTTCCACGGGAAACTTCGTGCGGTTCTACTCGATGGGTTTCCGCCTCCCGGCGCTTGTAGAGGCTACGGTGAGGGATGGAGGGTACCACACGCGAAAAAAAGGAATCAAGGAGATTTTTCCCCGGCGCCGCGCGAGGCGATTTTCCGTCGGTACAAATCCCAGTTGACAACCACGTGGAGATCCGCCAACGCCCGGTTTCTGGCGGTCCGGTACGCTTCCGAACGGAGGAAGCGGCGCAGCGGTCCCCGCCCCGACATCACCTGCTCGGATGCGACCCACGGCAGCGGCGCCCCCGTGCCGCGATCGAAGAGGCACCCCTCGCGGATCGCGTCGGACGCGAGCGCGATCGGAACCGCGGCCAGGTCGCGGGCGATCGCCTGGAACCTCCCCTCCTCCGCCGGGTCGAGGTAGCGGAACGCGCGGGAGTAGAAAAGCGCGGTGTGGAAATGGTCCGGGACGTCGAGGACGCCGTCGACCGAAAGCTCCCGCGAGAAGGCCGACAGCAGGGCAAAGAGCTCCGAAAGGAGACCCAGCCCCGGCAGCAGCCCCGCCCGTTCCAGCCGCTCCCGGACCTCCGCCGCGTCGTACCGTCCGAAGAGGCGGTTCTCCGGGTTCTCCCCCGTGAGCTCGAACAGCACCTCGCTCTCCGTTGTCCCGGCGGCGGACGGCCTCCCTTTCGCCGACAGAAGCGGGAAACGGAGAAGGCGCCGCAGGTTGAACCGGGGATGGTTCCGGTAGGGCATCGCGCCTCCGCGGTTTCGGCGTTTCCGGGAATACCGGTTGACACGGCTCTCCGGAAAGAAATAGATTATACATTTCCCAACGTTTGGGCGAGTTGCGTTCACGGAAGGAGCGAAGGAACCATGAAGCGTACATACCAGCCGCATAACCTGCGGCGGAAAAGAACCCACGGCTTCCGCGAGCGCATGTCGACCGCGGCGGGCCGGAAGGTCCTCGCGCGGCGCCGCGCCAAGGGCCGCAAGCGACTGACCGTGGCGGTCAGCGGCAAGAAGTGACCGTAACCCACCGGGAACGCCCCCACCGCTTCCCCGCCGATGAACGGCTTCGCACCGACCGGGAGTTCCGGGACGTGGTGCGCAAGGGGGAGCGCGTCCACACGCCGCATTATACGGTGTACCGGGACGCCCTGGGCGGGGAACGACGGCAGGTGGGGATCTCCGCGGGGAAGCGCGCCGGGGGCGCCGTGGTCCGCAACCGGGCCAAGCGGCTCCTGCGGGAATTCTACCGGCTTCACAAAGGCGCCTTCCCGGCCGGCACCCGAACCGCCATCGTGGTCCGGAAAGACCCGGAGAACGCGGCGCTCCCCGCCGTGTGCGCCGAACTGCTCCCCGCCATCCGTCGGCGCTGGGGAGTGAATTGAAGCAGTAAGTGGCCCATTTCATAAATACGGCTGCATTCGAGCGCCGCTGCATCCGCTCCTGCTGCGTTGCGCTCCTTGCGCCGTACTCCACGGTACGGCTCAGTCGCGCGCCTTGCCGGCGCGGCGCATCGACGCTCTCGGTGCGACGCCGTATTTATGAAATGGACCACTAAGGGGTCGCCCGTTGCGTCCACGGCAGCTCCTCATCCGCATCTTGCGGTTTTACCAGGCGGCGGTTTCCCCCTACATCGGCGCTTGCTGCAGGTTCCATCCCAGTTGCTCCGAGTACGCGATCGGGTCGGTCCGGCTGAACGGGGCGATCCTGGGGAGCCTGGACGCGGTCCGGCGAATCTTCAAGTGCCACCCCTTCCACCCGGGGGGCGTGGACATGCCGCGCCGGATCGAACTCTTCGGAACGAGGGCCCCATGGAAAAACGGATGATCCTGGCGGTCGCGCTGTCGATCGCCGTCCTACTCGGATACCAGTACTTCTACTCCTCCCCTCCCCTGCTTCCGACCGCTCCGACGGGGAAGGACAACGGGGCGGCTCCCCCCGGATCCGGAAAGCCGTCCGGGGCGCCGAGGGGTGCGGAAAGCGCGTCCGTCGTCCCTTCCGGGGGGCTTGCGGCCCGTTCCGCCGCGACGCAGCGGTCGATCGTGGTATCGACCCCGCTCTACACCGCCACGCTGTCCACGGCGGGAGGCGGGATCACGTCGTTCCTCCTGAACGAATACAAGGACGCGCCCGGTCCGTCCGGCAAGCCGCTGGACATCGTGGGGGCGAAGGATCTCCAGCCGCCGCCGCTTTCGCTCTATCTCGACGAGAACCGCCCTCCCCTTCCGAACCCGCCGGTCTTTTCTTCCAGCGCGTCCGGAGAACTGGCCGTGAAGCCTGGCGAGGTCCGGAGCGTCCTGCTGACGTGGGAATCCGCCACCGGCGTCCGGATGTCCCGGGAGTACCTCTTCCACGGCAGCCGGTACGACTTCGAGGTGCGCGTCCAGACGTCCAATGGATCGAAGGAGCCGGTCTCGGTGCGCCCCGGCGTGGAGCTTTCGCAGGTCTACAGGGGGGAGCTCGCGGGCGACTCCTACTCCTTCTACGGAGTCGTGTCCGACGCCGCCAAGGGGGGCATCCAGCGGTACGACCTGAAGGACGTTTCGAAGGGGAAGGCCGGCAAAAGCCCGGTCCGCTGGGTCGCGGCCGACGCGAAATATTTCGCCTGGGTCGTGATCCCCGAGAAGGACTGGACGCTCGATCGGGCGTCGCTGATCGGCGAGGACGGCGTGCGCGTGGCCGTGGCCGACACCGCGGCGACGCTCCAGCCGGGGGACATGGTGCGCGCGAGCGCGAAGGTGTTCGCGGGGCCCAAGCGGTACGCGCTGCTGGAGTCCACGGGGAAGGACATGGAGGAGCTGATCGACTACGGCTGGTTCTCCATCGTCGCCAAGCCGCTGGTCTTCCTGATGAAGGCGAGCAACCGGGTCACGGGGAACTACGGAATCGACATCATCCTTCTCACGGTGCTGATCAAGATCCTCTTCTACCCGCTCACCCAGAAGTCGATGGCCTCCATGCGGAAGATGCAGGAACTGTCCCCGGTCCTCGCGAAGCTGAAGGAGAAGTACAAGGGGGACGCGCAGCGGCTGAACCAGGAGACGATGAACCTGTACAAGACGTACAAGATCAATCCCCTCTCCGGCTGCCTTCCGATGCTCGCGCAGATTCCGGTGTTCATTGCCCTCTACAAGGGGCTGCTCGTGACCATCGAGCTGCGGCACGCGCCGTTCTTCCTCTGGATCAACGACCTGTCCGCCCCGGAGCACCTCTGGGACCTCCAGGTCGCCGGCTACACCTTGCCGATCCGGCTCCTCCCGCTGCTGATGGGAGTCTCGATGTTCATCCAGCAGAAGATGACGCCGTCCGCCGGGATGGAACCCGCGCAGCAGAAGATGATGCTCTTCATGCCGGTCATCTTCACCTTCATGTTCTGGGGCTTCCCGAACGGGCTGGTGATCTACTGGCTGGTGAACAACGTCCTGAGCATCGGGCAGCAGGCGATGTACAACCGGCAGGCCGAAGCCGCGAAGGCGGCCAAGGCATAAACGCCTTGTGACACGGGACCCGGCCCGCGACGGAAGCACGATCGTCGCGCCCGCCACGCCCGGGGGGGCGGGCGCCGTCTCCATCGTCCGGCTCTCCGGCCCGCGCGCCTACGAAATCGCGAGCCGCCTCGCTCCCCTCCTCCCCGACGGAATCCCTCCCCGGACGCTGCGCCGGTCCGACATCCGCGACGCCGACGGGGAGATCGTCGACTCCGCGCTGGTCGTCCGGTTCCCCGCGCCGCACAGTTTCACCGGCGAGGACGTGGTCGAGTTCCATCTGCACGGCAATCCGGCCGTCGTGGAGGCCGCGGTCCACGCGGCGTGCGCCGCCGGCGCCGTTCCCGCGGAGCCGGGGGAGTTCTCCCGCCGGGCGTTCCACAACGGAAAGATGGACCTTACGCAGGCCGAAGGGTTGGCCGACCTGATCGCCGCCCGCACGCAGGACGCGGCGCGCTCCGCGCTGCGCCAGATGCGGGGCGGGCTGCGGGAGGCGGTCGGGCCGCTCCGTGAGAAGCTCCTGTCGCTCCTGACGCTCCTCGAAGCGGCGATCGATTTCTCGGACGAGGAGGATGTGCCGGCGGCCGGGTACACGGAAGTCCAGGAACGGATATCTGAAATCGTGTCCGCGCTCGTTCCGCTCCGGCAATCGTACGACGCGGGTCACCGATTCCGGGACGGGGCTACGGTCGCGATCGCCGGGGTGGCGAACGTCGGGAAGTCGCGACTCCTGAACCGGTTGTCCGGAGAGGATCGGGCGATCGTCTCCGATTCGCCGGGGACCACCCGGGATTATCTCCGGGCGGAGATTTCCGTGGCGGGGGTGCCGGTCCTGCTGGTGGACACGGCGGGGCTGCGGGAAACGGGCGATCCGGTGGAACGGGAGGGAGTCCGGCGCGCGCGCGACGTGATCGCGGCCGCCGATCTCACCCTGTTCGTCCTGGACGGAAGCCGGACGGCGTCCGATGAGGATCTGGCGGCGTACGCCGATGCGGCGGCGCGGCCGCACCTGGTGGTGCTGAACAAATCGGACCTTCCGCCGGCGGAGGGAGGGGAGCGGTTCGCCGGGGAGGGGAGGAGGGGGAGCGCCCGCGTCTCCGCGAAGACGGGGGATGGGATCGGAGCGCTTCGGGCCGCCGTCGCGAAGGAGATCGGTCCGGGAGAGGGCGCCATGCTGGCGCTTGCCCCGCTGACCCGCGCGCGGCACCGGTTGGCGGTCGAGGCGGCGCTCTCCGCGCTCGAGAGGGCGAACGCCGCGACGGGGGAGAAGCTGCCCGTCGAATTCCTGGCCGCGGATGTCCGCGGGGCGGCCGACGCCTTGGCCGAGCTCCTCGGAGAGGTCGCCCCGGAAGAGGTGCTGGACTCGATCTTCGAACGGTTCTGCATAGGCAAATAGCCGATATTGCAAAGGAAACAGAATATGTTCCACGTGGAACATCCCGGCGGCGGGCGACCTGGCGCCACTCCGTACGAATATCCGAAGGAGTACGACGTCATCGTCGTGGGGGGCGGGCACGCCGGGTGCGAGGCGGCTCTTGCCGCCGCGCGGATCGGTTGCCGAACCCTTCTCCTCACCATCAACGCGGACGCCATCGGCCTCATGTCGTGCAATCCGGCGATCGGGGGGCTGGCGAAAGGGCACCTGGTCCGGGAGATCGACGCGCTGGGCGGGGAGATGGCGCGCAACATCGACGCCACCGGGATCCAGTTCCGCCAGCTCAACACCAGCAAGGGACCGGCGGTCCGCTCCTCGCGGGCCCAGGCGGACAAGCAGCTCTACCGGCTCCGGATGAAGAAGGCGCTCGAGGCGACCTTCGGCCTGGACGTGAAGCAGGCGATCGTGGACGCGGTCGTGACCGACGGCGGCGCGGCGGTCGGCGTCGACACCCACATCGACGTCCGTTTCCGCGGGAAGACGGTGGTCCTGTGCCCGGGGACTTTCCTCAAAGGGCTGGTCCACGTCGGACTGGTGAGCTACCCGGCGGGGAGGGCGGGCGACTTCCCGGCGATGAAGCTGTCCGATTCCCTGCGGAAGCTGGGATTCTCCGTCGGGAGACTGAAAACGGGGACCACCCCGCGTCTCGACGCGAAGACGATCGACTTCTCGAAGACCGCCCGGCAGGAAGGGGACGACCACCCGGTCCCTTTTTCCTTCGATTCCGGTGAGATCCGGAGGCCCCGGCTTCCCTGCTACACGACGTACACCAATCCGGACACCCACGAGGCGATCCGCTCCGGGCTCACCCGATCCCCCCTCTACTCGGGGGTCATCAAGGGGATCGGCCCCCGGTACTGTCCTTCCATCGAGGACAAGGTCGTCCGGTTCTCCGGCAAGGAGCGGCACCAGGTATTCCTCGAGCCGGAGGGGCTGAAAACCGCGGAGTATTACCCGAACGGCGTCTCGACCAGCCTTCCGTACGATGTCCAGGTGAAGATGCTCCGCACGATTCCGGGGCTCGAGAAGGTGGAGATCGTCCGCCCGGGGTACGCCATCGAGTACGATTTCGCCGACCCGGTGCAGCTGTACCCGTCGCTCGAGACGAAGCTGGTGAAGAACCTGTACCACGCGGGCCAGATCAACGGAACGAGCGGCTATGAGGAGGCGGCGGCGCAGGGGATCGTGGCGGGGATCAACGCGGCCTTGCGGGTGAAAGGGGAGCCGCCGGCGGTTTTTTCCCGTGCGGAGGCGTACATCGGGGTGCTGATCGACGACCTGACGACGAAAGGGGCGCAGGAGCCGTACCGGATGTTCACCTCCAGGGCCGAGTACCGGCTTCTGCTGCGGGAGGACAACGCGGACCTTCGACTATCCGACACCGGGCGCCGGGTCGGGCTTCTGCCGGAGGAGCGGTACCGGCGGTTCCTGGCGAAACGGGAGGGGATCGACGCGTTCCGCAGGCGATTGGAGGACACCCGGGTGCCCGCGACCCATCCGCTGTGCCGGGCGGTCGTGGAGGCCGGTGGCGCGCCGCTCCGGCCGGGGATCTCCTACGCGGAGGCGCTCCGGCGGACCGAGGTCACCGGGGCGATGCTTCTTGCGTGCGATCCGGATCTGCGGGGAGCCGGGCCGGGCGCGGTGGAGCAGGCGGAGTTGTCGATCAAGTACGGCGGATACATCCGGCGACAGGAGGACGAGGCAAGAAAGCTTTTGAAGTACGAAGGGATGGCGATCCCTCCGGAATTCCCGTTCGGCACGTTGCCCGGCCTCTCCGCCGAGGTCCGGGACAAGCTGGTCCGCGCGCGCCCCGCATCCCTCGGACAGGCGCAGCGGATTCCGGGGGTGACGCCCGCGGCGGTCGCCCTCCTGCTGGTGTACCTGAAGCGGAGGAAGGATCCCGAAGCGAGGGCAGGTTCCGGCGGGGAATCGGCGGATTGAATGAGTAAGGCATCGATAAACAAACGGTTTATGGCGATGTTCCACGTGGAACATAACCGGTGAAGACGGGAGGGAGGAGTGCCGTTCCCCCGGGGCCGGATGCCGCCCTGATCCGGGATTGCCTGCGGGAAGCCGGGCTCGACGATGCCGCGGCCGCGGCGGATGGGGCCGCCGCCCATGCGGGAGAGATGATGCGGTGGAACCGTGCGATACGCCTCACCGCGATCGTCGATCCGGTCGAGGTGGCGGTCAAGCACATCGTGGATTCCCTCGAGCTGCTGCGCTTCGCCCCGTTTCCGGGACGGCTCCTCGATTTCGGTTCGGGGGCGGGGTACCCCGGCATCCCGTTGGCGATCTGCCTCCCGGGAACGTGGATCACCCTCCTCGAAGCGTCCGCGAAGAAGTGCGCCTTCCTTTCCCGGGTCCGAGGGATGCTCGGACTGTCCAATGTCAAGGTGGTGCAGGAGAGGATCTCGTCGCGGGAGCGTCCGCCGCTTTCGGCGTTCGACCACATCGTCACCCGCGCGACGTATTCCACCGCGGAGACGGTCCGCCTCCTCTCTCCGTACCTCGCGGAGGGAGGGCGCCTATTATTAATGAAAGGGCCGAAGGACATTCCGGAAGAGGAGTTTCAAGGCGCGGTGACCCGACGGGAACGTTTTCTCCTTCCGCGAGGGATGGGGGAGCGGGAGATAGTCGAAATTTCCCACCCGCTCCCGCACACGTTCCATCACGAACCGGGGCGGGGGCGCCGCGACCGCTGATTTCCTCGCCGTTTTTCCTGTCGGGTCGATATTGCGGCGTGGTAAAAGATACTGTCGCGAACCGTACAGGATTTTCTCATATCCACGGGGGAGCAGGATATTGGCCCGGATCCTCACCGTCGCCAACCAGAAGGGGGGCGTCGGAAAAACGACCACGGCGGTCAACTTGGCCGCGTCGCTGTCCGTCATGGAGAGGAGGACGCTCCTGGTGGACCTCGACCCGCAGGCCAACGCGACCTCCGGAGTGGGGGGGAACCCCGGGGGCGAGTCGGATCGGAACGTCTACCGCGTCCTGATGGGGGAGATGTCCGTCGCCGTCGCGGTCCGGGATACCGGAATGCCGTACCTCTCCCTCCTTCCCGCGTCGTACGACCTGATCGGGGCGGAGATCGAGCTCGTCACGATGGAGCGGAGGGAGCGCCGCCTTGCGGAGGCGCTGGCCCCCGTGGCGGGAGAGTACGAGGTGATCGTGATCGACTGCCCTCCGTCACTCGGGCTTCTCACCGTGAACGCCCTCTGCGCCACCAATTCGGTAATGATTCCCCTTCAGTGCGAATATTACGCGCTGGAGGGGTTGTCCAGCCTCCTCCGTACCATCGACCGGATCCGGGAGGGGATGAATCCGTCCCTCCGGGTCGAAGGGGTGGTCCTCACGATGTTCGACTCCCGGAACAACCTGTCGCATCAGGTGGCCGAGGAGGCGCGGGAAATATTGAAAACACAGGTATTTCAAACAGTTATACCGAGAAACGTGCGACTTTCCGAATCCCCGTCCCACGGGAAGCCGGTGCTCCTGTACGCTGTGGCGTCCAGGGGGGCGCAAAGTTATCTCGAACTGGCGCGGGAGATGGTGGGCCGATGGAACGAAAAAGCGATTCGATGAAGAAGAAGGTGCTGGGGAGGGGACTTTCCGCCCTGCTGACGCCGACCGTTGCGCCGACGGAGGGGCGGGATCCCGGATTTCTGTCCATACCGATGGAAAAGATCCGCGCGGGGACGTTTCAGCCGCGGCGGACCTTCTCCCCGGAGGCGCTCTCCGAACTGGTCGCGTCCGTTCGGGAGAAGGGGATCCTGCAACCGGTCCTGGTGCGGCCCACGCCGGACGGTTACGAACTGGTGGCGGGGGAGCGCAGGTTCCGCGCGGCGGAGGCGGCCGGCCTCTCCTCGATCCCGGCGGTCGTGCGGAAATTCACCGACCGGGAGGCGCTCGAGGTCGCGCTCGTGGAAAACGTCCAACGCGCGGACCTGAACCCGATCGAGCTCGCGGAAGGGTACCAGAGGCTTCACCAGGAGTTCTCCCTCTCCCAGGAGCAGGTCGCGGAGCGGGTCGGCAAGGACCGGGCGACGGTATCCAACACGCTCCGCCTCCTCCGTCTTCCCGCCGCGATCCGGCAGGCGTTGGTTGCGGGACGCATCTCCTCCGGGCACGCGCGGGCGCTTCTCTCGTTGCCGCCGGAGCAGGTGATCCCGGTATTCGAGGCGGTCGAGCGGAGATCTCTCTCCGTCCGGGAAACGGAACGGATGTGCGCCGGGGCGGAGAAGCGGAAAGGGGCGGGCAAGGTTCGCCGTCCGGACATCCACATGCAGAACCTGGAGGAGGAGCTGTCGCGGCGCGCCGGGACGCGGGTCCGGTTGCGCGGAACGCACCGGAAAGGACGCATCGAGATCTCCTGGTTCTCGGCCGGGGAGCTCGACCGGCTCGGCGAAGCGCTTTTCCGGGGTCGCTGAAGGGGGCCGCGAAAAACCTCGAAAAAAAAATATTGCAACGGTATTTTCTTGTGCTATATTGCGCCCCATACGCTACCGATGCATTATCCGCGAATACGGATAAAAACCGAGGGAAAGGAGTGAGGACCAATGCGCAAGTATCTGTCGATGACGCTTATCCTGATGCTGGCCGCGACGATCGGCCTCTCCGCCTGCGCGGAGAAGAAGCCCGAGCCGCCGCCTCCGCCGCCGGCGGCCGCGCCCGCGGACAACGCAGCCCCGGCTGCCGCACCTGCGGCTCCGGCCGAAGCGCCCAAGAAGTAGTTTCCCGGGCGTACTGCTTTGCGCGAAAGGGCGCCGGGTTTTCCCCGGCGCCCTTTGCTTTTTTTTAGGTCTTCCCCCGCGCCGCCTCGGCTGTTCTGAAACCGGACAGGAACCCCTTGACACCGCCTTTGCGGGCGTGATACCAATCTTCCGTTTCCCTTTGTCTACGCCTGCCGTCGCCTAGCCTATTCCTCTCATGGAGGAGTGCCGGTTTCATGGAGCTTGCGAGCAAGATTTTCGAGACGCTGGAGATCAGCCAGTTGGCCCTTCTCCAGCTGGGACTGGTGGTCGTCCTCGCCTTTCTCCTTTCGACCCTCCTCATCCGGCCGATCCTCCGCACGTTCGAAGAGCGGGAGAACCTCACGACCGCGCCGGTGGAGGAATCGCGCCGGATGCTGGCCGATGCCGAGGAGAAGTCGCGGCGGTACGACGAGTCTCTTCGCAAGGGGGCGGTCGACGCGATCGCCCGGAAGCGCGGCATCCTCGAGGAGGGTTCCCGGGCCGAGCGCAAGCGGATCGACGCGGTGGCCGAGGAGGCCAACCGCGGCGTCGAGGAGATGAAGGGACGGATCGGCGCGGAGAAGGAAGCGGCGGCCTCCGCGCTGCGCGCCGAGGTGGCGAAGCTGTCCGTGGAGATCGCGGGAAAAGTCCTCGGGAGACGTGTCGCGTGATCCCGCGCCGGCTGTTCTCCGCGTCGCTCCGCGCGTCGCTTCCCGCCGTCCTGGCGGTGTCGGCCGCGTCCGTCGCCTGCGCTTCCGGCGGCGCCGCGGAAGGCGGAAGCGCGATCCCCTGGGGCGAGATCGTAAAGCAGGCGATCAACTTCGCCATCCTCGCCGGGGTCCTCGTCTACTTCCTCCGCAAGCCGTTGTCCTCCTTCCTGAAAGAACGCAGCGAGCTGTTGCGCAAATCGATCGACGACGCCGCGAAGGCGCGCGCCGAGGCGGCGCAGAAGCTCTCCGTCATCGAGGCCCGCACCGCGAAGCTGTCCGACGAGATCGCGCAGTTGAACGCGAAGATGGACGCCGAGGCGGGGGCCGAAGTGCGCAGCCTGCGGGACGCCGCGACCGCCGAGATCGCGCGCATCCGCGCCCAGGCGGAGTTCGCGGGGGAGCAGGAAGTGAAGAAGGCGCGCCAGGAGCTTCGGAAGGAGGCGTCGGTCCTGTCGGCGCAGGCCGCCGAGGAGCTGGTGCGGAAGACGCTCTCCCCCGAAGACCAGGAACGGCTGGTCCGGGAGAATCTTGAGAAAATCGATGGGATCGTCCGGTGATCGCGGGAAGCCTGGCAAGGCGTTACGCGCGCGCGCTGCTCGACATCGGCCGGGAGGAGCGGCAGCTCCGCAAGGTGCTCACCGAGGCCGAGGAGTTCGCTTCGGCGCTCGAACGGTCCGCGGGGCTGCGCGAGGTGATGGAGGCGGAGCACGTGAGCCGCCGGGACAAGCAGGCCTCGCTCGACGCGGTGCTCTCGCCCGGCGGTTTCCTCCCGACCACGAAGGCGTTCCTCTCCCTGCTCGTGGAGAAGGGGCGGATGAACGTCCTCCCGCAGATCCTCTCCGAGCTCCGCCGCATGGTCGAGGAGCACGAGGGGATCGAGCGGGTCGAGGTCACCGTGCCGATGCCGCTCTCCGCCACGCAGAAGGACCTCCTGCAGACGGTCCTCGAGCGGCGCACCGGGAAGAAGATCCTGCTCGAAGAGTCCGTGGATCCCGCCGTGCTCGGCGGGATGGTCGTGCGGGTCGGCTCCACCGTGTACGACGGCAGCGTCCGCACGCAGATCCACCAGATCCGGGAAAACCTACAGAAGGGGTGAGGCAGCCGCCATGAGCATCCGCGCGGAAGAGATCACGGAGATCCTGAAAAGCCAGATCCAGGGGTACGAGAAGCGGATCGATGTCGCCGAAACGGGCGTGGTCCTCTCCGTCGGCGACGGGATCGCCCGCGTACACGGCCTCGAGAAGGCGATGGCGGGGGAGCTCCTCGAATTCCCCGGCGACGTCCGCGGGATGGTGCTGAACCTCGAGGAGGACAACGTCGGCGTCGCCCTCCTGGGCGAGGACCAGCTCATCAAGGAAGGGGACACCGTCCGGCGCACGGGCAGGATCGTCGAAGTGCCGTGCGGCGACGCCATGATCGGGCGCGTCGTCAACGCCCTCGGGCAGCCGATCGACGGCAAGGGGCCGGTCGAGTCGAAGGACTCCCGCCGCGTCGAGATCAAGGCGCCCGGCATCGTCAAGCGGCAGCCGGTGAAGGAGCCGCTCCAGACCGGCCTCAAGGCCATCGACGCGATGATCCCCATCGGCCGCGGACAGCGCGAGCTGATCATCGGCGACCGCCAGACCGGGAAGACGGCGGTGGCCACCGACACGATCATCAACCAGAAGGGGACGGGCGTCGTCTGCATCTACGTCGCGATCGGCCAGAAGCGGTCGACCGTCGCGCAGGTGGTGGAGAAGCTCCGGCAGTACGGCGCGATGGAGTATACGATCGTCGTCGCCGCGACCGCGTCCGAGTCCGCGCCGCTCCAGTTCATCGCCCCCTACTCCGGCTGCACGATGGGCGAGTTCTTCCGCGACTCCGGCCGCCACGCCCTGTGCATCTACGACGACCTCTCCAAGCACGCGGTGTCGTACCGGCAGCTCTCCCTGCTGCTGCGGCGGCCGCCGGGGCGCGAGGCGTTCCCCGGGGACGTCTTCTACCTCCACTCCCGGCTCCTCGAGCGCGCGGCGAAGCTGTCCGACGCCGAGGGCGGTGGGTCGCTGACGGCGCTACCGATCATCGAGACGCAGGCGGGCGACGTCTCCGCCTACATCCCGACGAACGTCATCTCCATCACCGACGGGCAGATCTACCTCGAGGCCGACCTGTTCTACTCCGGCGTCCGCCCCGCGGTGAACGTCGGCCTCTCCGTCTCCCGCGTCGGCGGCAACGCGCAGATCAAGGCGATGAAGCAGGTCGCCGGGCGCCTGCGCCTCGAGCTGGCGCAGTACCGCGAGATGGCCGCGTTCGCGCAGTTCGGATCCGACCTCGACAAGTCCACGCAGATGCAGCTGGCCCGCGGCGCGCGACTGGTGGAGATCCTCAAGCAGGCCCAGTACCGGCCGGAGGCCGTGGAGAACCAGGTCACGACGATCTTCTCGGCGACGAACGGCTTCGTCGACGGGTACGAGGTCGGCTCCCTCGCGCGGTACGAGACCGAGCTGGCGGCCTTCATGAAGGACCGGCACGGGGCGCTCCTTTCGGAGATCCGCGAGAAGAAGCAGATCACGGACGACCTGAAGGGGAAGCTGTCCGCCGCGCTCGAAGAGTTCAAAGGGATCTTCAGGGAATAGCCGATGGCGAACCTCCGCGCGATCCGGAAGCGGATCAGCAGCGTAAAGAGCACCCAGCAGATCACGAAGGCCATGAAGATGGTCTCCGCGGCGAAGCTGCGCCGGTCGCAGGAAGCGATCACCGCGGCGCGTCCGTACGCCCGGAAGATGCGCGAGGTGGTCCAGGCGGTGGCCGGCCGGGCCGGGAGCGACGCCCACCCGCTCCTCACGGCGCGCGAGGGGAAGAAGCTCGCGCTGCTCGTGGTCACCTCCGACCGGGGCCTCTGCGGAAGCTTCAACTCGGGGCTCACGCGCGCCGCGCACCGGTTCGTGAACGAGCACCGGGAGCAGTACGAGGAGATCGCCCTTTTCATGGTCGGGCGGAAAGGGCGCGACTTCTTCCGCCGTCGCGAGGTCCCGGTCCGGAAGGAGTACCTCGGGGTCCTGGGGAGCATCTCCCGCGGCCACGCGGAGACGATGGCGAACGACCTGGTCTCGGGGTTCCTCTCCGGCGACTTCGACGAGGTCCGGATCGTCTTCAACGAGTTCCGGTCCGCCATCTCGCAGGTCGTCCGTTTCGAGACGCTCTTCCCGATCGCGCTGGAGAAGGCGGAGGGGGAGACGGGAGGGGGAGTCGACTACCTCTACGAGCCCGGCCAGAAGGAGATCCTCGCGAGCCTGCTGCCGAAATTCGTGGAGATGCAGATCTTCCGCATCCTCCTGGAATCCGTGGCGGGGGAGCACGGCGCGCGGATGACGGCGATGGACTCCGCGACCAACAACTCCGTGGACATGATCTCGCGGCTGACGCTCCAGATGAACCGCGCGCGCCAGGCCACGATCACCACGGAGCTCACCGAGATCGTCAGCGGCGCCGAGGCGCTCAAAGGGTAACGAAGGATTGCCAAGGAGGCAGGGGATATCATGAACAAGGGAAAGATCGTCCAGGTCATCGGGCCCGTGGTCGACGTCCGGTTCGAGGCGGGGCAGCTGCCCGCCCTCTACAACGCGATCCGGATCAGCAACCCGAGCATCAGCGACAGGGAGGGGAACCTCGTCGTCGAGGTGGCGCAGCACCTGGGCGACAACGTCGTCCGGTGCGTCGCGATGGACTCCACCGACGGCCTCGTCCGCGGCATGGACGCCATCGACACCGGCGGTCCCATCACCATCCCGGTCGGACCCGAGACGCTGGGCCGGATCATGAACGTGATCGGCGAGCCGGTCGACGAGGCCGGCGACATCGTGACGAAGGTCCGGTACCCGATCCACCGCCCCGCCCCCTCCTTCGACGAGCAGTCGACCAAGGTCGAGATCCTCGAGACGGGGATCAAGGTCGTCGACCTCCTCGCCCCCTACTCCAAGGGCGGCAAGATCGGCCTGTTCGGCGGCGCCGGCGTCGGCAAGACCGTCGTCATCATGGAGCTCATCCACAACATCGCCATCGAGCACGGCGGCTACTCCGTGTTCGGGGGGGTGGGCGAGCGCACCCGCGAGGGAAACGACCTGTGGCTCGAGATGAAGGAGTCCAAGGTCCTCGAGAAGGCGTGCCTGGTGTACGGCCAGATGAACGAGCCGCCGGGCGCCCGCGCCCGCGTGGGACTGTCGGCCCTGACCGCGGCGGAATATTTCCGCGACGAGGAGGGGCAGGACGTGCTCCTCTTCATCGACAACATCTTCCGGTTCACGCAGGCCGGCTCCGAAGTGTCGGCCCTCCTGGGCCGCATCCCGTCGGCGGTCGGGTACCAGCCGACGCTGTCCACCGAGATGGGGAACCTGCAGGAGCGGATCACGTCGACGAACAAGGGGTCGATCACATCGGTCCAGGCAATCTACGTCCCGGCGGACGACCTGACCGACCCGGCGCCGGCGACCGCGTTCTCGCACCTGGACGCCACCACCGTCCTTTCGCGCCAGATCGCCGAGCTCGGGATCTATCCGGCGGTGGACCCGCTCGACTCCACGTCGCGGATCCTCTCCCCGCTGGTCCTGGGGGAGGAGCACTACAAGGTGGCCCGCGCGGTGCAGAAGGTCCTCCAGAAGTACAAGGACCTCCAGGACATCATCGCCATCCTCGGCATGGACGAGCTCTCCGAGGACGACAAGATCCTCGTGTCCCGCGCCCGCAAGATCCAGCGGTTCCTGTCCCAGCCGTTCTTCGTCGCCGAGCAGTTCACCGGGATCCCGGGGAAGTACGTCCGCCTGGAAGACACGGGCCGGTCGTTCCAGGAGATCGTCGAAGGGAAGCACGACGACCTCCCGGAGCAGGCGTTCTACATGGTCGGGACGATCGAGGAAGCGATCGAGAAGGGGAAGAAGCTTCTCGCCGTCTGACGGGGGAGCGCTTACGCCATGGCATCGACGATCCGGCTGGAGCTTGTCACCCCCGAACGCCTCCTCCTCTCGGAGGACGTGGACGAGGTCGTCGCCCCGGGGTACGAGGGCGAGTTCGGCGCGCTTCCGGAACACACGCAGTTCCTGACCATCCTGAACATCGGGGTGCTCCGGTACCGGAAGGGGAACGAGACGCGCCGGATCGCCCTGGGAGGCGGATTCGCCGAGGTGACGCCGGAGCGCGTCGTGGTGATGGCCGAGACGGCGGAGCGGGCCGAGGAGATCGACCTGGAGCGCGCCCGCCGCGCAAAGGAGCGGGCCGAGGCGGCCTTGAAAGAGCTGTCGATCGACGACGATAGCTACCGCAAGGCGCACGCGGCGCTGCAGCGGGCGATGGTGCGGATGGCGGCCGGGGAGTAGGAGCGGCTCCGGCCAAGGGGCGTCTCAGCAGAGCGTCGCCTTCACCTTCGGTTTCCCGTCCTCCACGCTGACGCGGAACTCCACCTTCCTCCCGCCGGAAGCGGCGGAGATCTCCTCCGCGCGCGCGAGAAGCGCATCCCGCAGGGAAGGGAGCTCCGACGGGTCTCCCGGAAGCCCGCACGAGCGGCGCGCTTCCAGCAGTTCCTCCGCCGCACGGCCGAGCTGCTCCGGGTCGACGGGGCTCTTCCGCTCCTCCTCCGGCCGCGCGATCCCGCCGGCCGATTCCCTCCGGGTCCGCCCCTCCTCCAGATCCCGCACCGTCCGCGTCCACAGGTTCGCGAACGCCCAGTACCTCCCCTGGAGGTTGTTGAAGCGGAGCTGGTCCGCGTTGTTCACGACCGAACGTCGGCTCAGGACCAGGAGGCGGGTTTCGAGCTCCTTCCGCTCCTTCATCGGCTCCCCGCGCCGCCTTCCGAGGAAGAAGAGGTCGTACTCGTGCTTCAAGGCCGCGAGGTCCGCCTCCATCCTGTCCATCAGCTCCCGGAATTCGTCCACCGCGCCGTTCCCTTCCTTCCCCCGGGGAAACCTTGTACACTTGATATCGTCCGGGTCGGCGATTCATATTCGCATCAGCGAAAAGGGGCTGTCAATGAAAGGGATTTCCGCGATCATCCTGGCGGCGGGCCAGGGGAAACGGATGAAGTCCGCGCTCCCCAAGGTCGCCCATCCCGTCCTCGGGAAGCCGGTCGTCTGGCACGTCGCCCAGGCGGCGCGGGACGCCGGGATCCGGGAAATGGTGTTCGTCCTCGGGTACGGGCGGGACAAGGTGCTTCCGACGGTATCGGCCTTCGGGGGGAAGGTGGCGATCCAGGAGAGCCAGTTCGGGACGGGGGACGCCGCACGGTGCGGCCTGGCGGAGCTTTCCGCCGGGGCGAAGGAGGTCGTGGTGCTGTGCGGGGACGCGCCGCTCATCCGCCCGGCCACCATCCGCGCGCTGCTCGCGGCGCGCCGCCGGACCGGGGCCGCGGCGTCGGTCCTGACCGGGGTCCTGTCCGATCCCACCGGGTACGGCCGGATCGTCCGCAGCGCCGACGGAGCCGTGGCGCGGATCGTCGAGGAGAAGGACGCGGATACCGCGGCCCGCAGGATCCGGGAGGTCAATTCCGGGACGTACGCCTTCGACCGGTCGTTCCTCGAGCGCGGGCTGCCGCGCATCTCGGACGTCAACGCGCAGCGGGAATATTACCTGACCGATCTCGTGGTGGAGGCGCTGGCCGAAGGGACGCGCGTGGTCCCGGTCGTCGCCGGCGATCCCGACGAAGTGCGGGGGATCAACTCCCGGCGGGAACTTTCGGACGCGTCGCGGATCCTCCGGCGGAAGAAGATCGACGAGCTGATGGGTTCCGGCGTGACGGTGGTCGATCCGGACCGGACGTTCGTGGAGCCGGGGGTGTCCGTGGGACAGGACACGGTCCTCGAGCCGGGGGTGGCGCTCCTGGGGAAGACGCGCGTCGGGAGGGGCGTCCGGATCCAGGCCGGGTGCGTCGTGGAGAACAGCTCGATCGCCGACGGCGTCCACCTGAAGCCGTACTGCGTGGTCTCGGACGCACGCGTGGGGAAAGGCGCGATCGTCGGGCCGTTCGCCCACCTCCGCCCCGAGGCGGACATCGGGGAGGAGGCGCACATCGGGAATTTCGTCGAGGTGAAGAAGAGCCGGATCGGAAAGGGATCGAAGGCGAACCACCTCGCGTACATCGGCGACGCCACCGTGGGGAAGAAGGTCAACGTCGGCGCGGGGACGATCACGTGCAACTACGACGGGATCGCCAAGCACCCGACCGTCCTGGGCGACGGGGTGTTCGTGGGGAGCGACACGATGCTGGTCGCGCCGGTCACGGTGGGGAAGGGGGCGCTGATCGGCGCCGGCTCCACGATCACGAGGAACGTCCCGCCGTTCGCGCTGGCGCTGTGCCGCGCCGAACAGAAGGTGTTCGAATACTGGGTGGCCCGGAAGAAGCCGGAGCTTCTGAAAAAAGGGGGGCTCTCCGTCCCTTCCGCCGCAAAGGCCTCGAAGGGGAGCCGGTGACATGTGCGGCATCGTCGGGTACACCGGTCCCAACCCGTGCGTGGACGTCCTGGTGGACGGCCTGCGCCGCCTCGAATACCGCGGGTACGACTCGGCCGGGATCGCCGTCCAGACCGGCGGGGACATCGCCATCCGGAAAAGCCAGGGGAAGATCGCCCGCCTGACCGACCGGATCGCGAAGGAGCCGGTATCGGGGACGTGCGGCGTCGGCCACACCCGGTGGGCGACCCACGGGCGGCCCTCCGACGAGAACGCCCACCCGCACCACGCGGGGCACGTGGCGGTCATCCACAACGGGATCGTGGAGAACCACCGTACCCTCAAGGAGAACCTGACCGCGAAGGGCCGCACCTTCTCCTCGGAGACGGACACCGAGGTGATCGCCCACCTCCTGGACGAGCGCGTCTCGGCGGGGATGCGGCTCGAGGAGGCGGTCCGCGCGACCGTGGCGGAGCTGCGGGGGTCATACGCCTTTCTGGCGGTCACCGACCGGGAGCCGGGCACGGTGGTGGGTGCGCGACTCAACTGCCCGCTGGTGGTCGGGCTGGGAGAGGGGGAGTACTTCCTCGCCTCCGACCTGACCGCGTTCCTGTCCCACACGCGGGACGTGATCTTCCTCGAGGACGGGGAGATGGTGATCGCCACGCCCGCGGAGGTGCGGATAACCGATTTCGGGGGCGAATCGCGGGTACGCGCCCCGCAGCGGATCGACTGGTCCTCCTCGATGGCGGAGAAGGACGGCTACCGCCACTTCATGCTGAAGGAGATCCACGAGCAGCCGCGGGCGATCCTCGACACGCTCGCGGGCCGGATGCTGCCGGAGTCCGGAGAGGTGTTCTTCGAGACGTTGCCGCTTTCCGCCGAGCGGATCGCCTCCCTGACGAAAGTGACCCTCGTCGCCTGCGGAACCTCCTGGCACGCGGCGCTGGTCGGGAAGTTCATGATCGAGGGGCTGGCGCGGGTCCCCGTGGAGGTGGACCTCGGGTCGGAGTACCGGTACCGCGATCCCGTGGTGGAGGAGGGGACGCTGTGCGTCGCCATCTCCCAGTCCGGAGAGACGGCGGACACCCTGGCCGGTATGCGGGAGGCGAAGTCGAAAGGGGCGACCACCGTGGCGATCTGCAACGTCGTCGCCTCGACGATCGCCCGGGAGTCCGACGGCGTCATCTACACGCACGCGGGGCCGGAGATCGGCGTCGCTTCCACGAAAGCGTTCACCACCCAGCTGGTCGCGCTCTACCTCATGGCGATCCACCTGGCGCGGGAGCGCAGGATCCTGACCCGTCGGCAGGTCTCCCTGCACCTCATCGACCTGTCCGAGCTGCCGCGAAAGATCGAGGAGTTCCTCAAGCGCGAGGGGGATGTCGCCGCCATCGCCCGGAGGCACAAGGACGCGCGCGACTTCCTGTACCTCGGACGCGGGATCTCGTACCCGATCGCTCTGGAAGGCGCGCTCAAACTGAAGGAGATCTCCTACATCCACGCCGAGGGGTACGCCGCCGGCGAGATGAAGCACGGCCCCATCGCGCTGATCGACGAGCGGATGCCGGTGCTCGTGCTGTGCGCCCGGGGCGATAGTTACGAGAAGACGTTTTCGAACCTCGAGGAGGTGCGCGCGCGCGGCGGGAAGGTGATCGCGGTGGGGACGGCAGGGGACGACGTCCTTCCGGGGAAGTCGGACGACGTCCTGCTTCTTCCCGAGTGCGGCCGCTACGCCCGTCCGATCCTCGAGGTCGTCCCGCTCCAGCTCCTGGCGTACCACATGGCGGTGCTCAAAGGCACCGACGTCGACCAGCCGCGCAACCTCGCGAAATCGGTCACGGTGGAGTAAAGTCGAAGCGATGTTTTCGTGATGCTGTCGGACCCGCTTTTCACGACGCTCGATCCCGACCAGCGCCGCGCCGTCCTGCACGAAGGGGGCCCCCTGCTCCTGGTCGCCGGGGCCGGGTCGGGGAAGACCCGCGCGATCGTCGCCCGCATCCTCCGCCTGATCCGCGACGGCGTCCCGCCGCGCTCCATCCTCGGGATCACCTTCACCAACCGCGCGGCCGGCGAGATGCGGGAGCGGGTCGCGAGGTCGCTCCCGGGGGGGAACGAAGCCTCCCTCCGCGGGCGGCGTTGCCGCCCGGGTTTTCCCCGGATCGACCGGACGCGGGCCGAACCTCCCGTGGCTGGGGACGTTCCACGCCTTCGGGGCCGCCCTGTTGCGGCGCCACGGCGACCGGATCGGGTTGTCCCCGCGGTTCCTGATCTACGACGTGCGCGACCAGCACGACGCGCTGAAGCAGATCCTCAAGGACCTGAACATCGACGAGAAGAAGTTCCCGCCGTCGAAGTTCGCCTGGCTCATCGAGCGGTCGAAGCGGGACGGCGTGTCGGTGGAGGCGGCGGCGCTCTCGGCGGGGTGGCGCGTCGTGTCGATGGCCGGGGAGGTGGGGAAGGCGTACGACGCGGCGCTCGCAGGCGCCGGGGCGGTCGATTTCACCGACCTCATCCGCCTCCCGGTGACGCTGCTGCGGGGCGCGCCCGACGTCCTTTCCGCGGTGCGGTTCGAGCACCGGCACTTCCTGGTCGACGAGTTCCAGGACGTGGACGGGGCGCAGGCGGAGCTCACCGAGCAGATCGCCCTCGGGGCGGAGTCGTTCTGCGCGGTGGGGGACGAGGACCAGTCGATCTACGGGTGGCGGGGCGCGTCCGCCGCCCCGATGCTCTCGTTCGAGCGGCGGTACCCCGGCGCGAAGGTGATCCACCTGTCGACCAACTACCGCAGCCGCGCGGCGATCCTCTCGGTCGCCGGAGCGCTGATCGCGAAGAACCGGCGGCGGCGCGAGAAGGCGATCGTGGCGGCGCGGCCGGGAGGCGACCTTCCCGCGATGGCCGTCTACTCCGACCAGGAGGCGGAGGCGCGCGAAGTCGCGTCGGCGGTCGCCCGGGAGATCCGCTCCGGCGTGCTCCCCACGGAGATCGCGGTCTTCTACCGGGTGAACGCGCAGTCCCGCGCGGTGGAGGATGCGCTGCGGATGCTCCGGATCCCGTACGTCCTCCGGGGCGCCCTCTCCTTCTACGAGCGGGCCGCGGTGCGCGACGCGGTGTCGTACCTGAAATGGCACCTCCAGCCCGGCGACGCCGTGTCCCTGAAGCGGCTCCTCAAGTTCCCCCGGCGCGGCGTGGGGGAGGTGACGCTGGCGCGCGCGAGGGAGGCGGCGGGGAGGGAAGGGGTGCCGCTTTCCGAAACGCTCCGGAGGATACCGAATCTCGCTCCGCTGTTCTCTTTCCGCGACCTGTGGCAGGAAGCCCTTCCGCAGATGTCCCCCGCGGAGGCGCTGCACGCGCTGCTGAAAGGGGCGGGTTACCTGGACGCCCTGGAGGCCGCGGCGCGGGACACGGGGCCGGACCGGGACGGCGCGGGGAGGGAGGAGGATCTCGAAAACGTCCGGGAGCTGTTCCGGGTGGCGGAAGGGTTCCCCGGGAACGGGGAAGAGGCGCTGCGGGAGTTCCTGGAGAAGATGACGCTGGCGGCGGAGGAGGCGGAGGGCGACGATTCGGAAGCGGTCCGGTTGATGACGCTGCACAACGCCAAGGGGCTGGAGTTCGACGTGGTGTTTCTCGTGGGGCTGGAGGACGGCCTCCTTCCGCACTCGCGGTCGCTGGAGTCGGGGGAGGAGGTGGAGGAGGAGCGGCGCCTTTTTTACGTGGGGCTGACCCGCGCGCGGGAGAAGGCGTACCTGTCGCTGGCCCGTCGCCGGAACCTGTTCGGCTCCTTCCGGGACGCGGTCCCGTCGCGCTTTTTGTACGACCTTCCGTCCTCCCTCGTCCGGTGGGCGGACGCGCCGATCCGGGAACTCCCGGCGCGCGGTGCGTTCCCGTCGAAGTCGGCCGGAAGCGCCCCGCAACGGCCGGGAGAGCCCAGGTATGAGGAGGAGACCGCCGGGCGGCCGCGAAAAGTGAGACACCCGATCTTCGGGGAAGGGAAGGTCGAGTCGGTCGAAGGGGAAGGCGCGGACCGGAAGATCATCGCCCGTTTCCCGGTCTACGGGGTGAAGAAGATTCTCGTCCGAGCGGTGCCGATGGAGTTTTTCGATTGACCGGTCGGTCTTCGGTGCGGACTACGAACCGATGAACAGCTCGAACTCCCCTTCCCTCTCGCCCCCCTCGGGGCGGGCGTAGGCCGGGGCCGGGACGCTCTCCTCCCGACGCAGCAGCGCGAAGAGGAACGTCGCCGCTCCGGCGGTCAGCATGGCGATCAGCATGAGGTGACGTTTCTTCACGAATTCTCTCCCCGGATCGTCGTTCCGGACCACACCCATCCACCCCATTTTATATGGAATCCCCTTTCGCTGCCAACTTCAAAGGAAGGGCTTTCGGTCCGTCCCCGCGGGCAGGAAAACGGATCGAGGGAGGGAGGTTGTTCCGGAATATAACGGATCCGTCCCATCCTTCGCGGGGCGAATGGCTTTGCGGGGGCGGTCTTGCGTGTCCCGGAAGAATCGTGATACTGATTGGTTTCCGGGGAGATCGTGGAAACTCCCGCGGGCGGTCCGAATCTTAACAGGAGCCCTGGATGTCCGCCGAACGGTGGAAGGAAGACGAAGTTCTTTTAGAGCGGCTCCGCGGAGGGGCCCCGGGGGCGGTGGACGAACTTCTCCACCAGTTCCAGGGGAAGATCTTCAACCTCGCGATGTCGATACTGAAGAACGAGAGCGACGCCGAGGAAGCGACCCAGGATGTGTTCATGACGGTCATCCGGAAGGCCGACACGTTCCAGGGGAACTCGGCCCTCTACTCCTGGATGTACCGGATCTGCGTGAACACCTGCCTCATGCGCCTGCGCGGCAAGCGCAGG
The DNA here is from genome assembly GCA_016234845.1 of Deltaproteobacteria bacterium. Taxonomy (NCBI): domain Bacteria; kingdom Pseudomonadati; phylum Myxococcota; class Myxococcia; species Deltaproteobacteria bacterium. The sequence continues at coordinate 39,368 of JACRNP010000015.1, forward strand.
AGCGACACGGTGTCGATCGAGGAGTTCATGCCGGTCTTCACCGACGAGGGGATGCACGCCTCGCCGATGGACGACTGGAGCAAGGAAGTCGAGCGGAAGGCGCTGAACGAGGAGCTCGGAAGAATGATTCGCAGATTCACCGACGAACTGTCGGAAAAGTACCGGGTCGTGTTCGTCCTGAGCGACGTCGAGGGTCTATCCAACGAGGAGACCGCGAAGATCCTGGGGCTCACCGTCCCCGCGGTGAAGTCGCGCCTGCACCGCGCCCGCCTCTACCTGCGCGAGCAGCTCTCCCGGTATCTTCGCGATGGGAAGACTTCGTGAACCGATGAACTGCAAGGAGCTCGCATACCTGCTGGCGGACTACTTCGACGGGTCGATGGATCCGGGGTTGCGCGAGGAGCTCGACCGGCACATCGCATTGTGCGAACCGTGCATGAAGTTCGCGAACACGTACCGTACGACATGCCGGAAGACGGCCGAACTCCGGAAGGACATCGAGTACCGGATTCCCGACGAGGTCCGGTCCCGCCTGGCCACGTTCATCGCGGCCGCCCTGAAGAAATACCCCGCTCAGATGGAGGAGTACCACCGCCAGGCCGAGCAGGAGCGGCGGGAAAAGGTCGCGGCCCTCTGCGAGGCCGCCGCCGCCGGGCGGCTCTCCACCATGACGTCGCTCCTGATCGAGACGCATTCGGCGACCTGCACGGAGTGCCGGGGATTCTTCGACGCCCTCCCGGGAGGGAGGCACCCGGCCCCGGAGCCGCCCCCGCCGGTCCGGGACCACATCACCGCCCTGCTCGAATCGCTCCCCCCCGGGGAGGAGTTCTTTCTCGCGTAATGCCCCGGGCTCTCACCGTCCCGCCCGCGAACGTCCGCGATCGACGCGTTTCCGTCTTCCCATCCGGTCCGAAAGGCAGGGGCAGCCGATGATCGTCGGGATCCCGAAGGAGATCAAGAGGGACGAGCACCGGGTCGCCGCGACTCCCGAGGGAGTCGAGATCCTTCGCCGGAACGGCCACACGGTCCTCGTGGAGAAATCGGCGGGATCCGGGAGCGGGTTCGACGACGCCGAATACGTCGCCCGCGGCGCCGGGATCGTCGACACGCTGTCCGACATTTACGGGCGGTCGGACATGGTGATGCGCGTGAAGGAGCCGCAGCCCTGCGAATTCCCCCTCATCCGGAAGGGCCAGATCGTGCTCGCGTATCTTCACCTGGCGGCGTCGCGGGAGCTGACCGAGGCACTGGTCCGGTCGGGGTCGGTGAACGTCGCGTACGAGACGATCCGAAGGCCGGACGGCTCCCTGCCGCTCCTGACGCCGATGAGCGAAGTGGCGGGCCGGATGGCCATCCAGCAGGGGGCCAAGTACCTCGAGGTTCCGCAGGGAGGCAGCGGCGTCCTGCTCGGCGGCGTCCCGGGGGTGGACGCCGGAACGGTCGTCGTGATCGGCGGAGGCGTGGTGGGAACCCACGCGGCGAAAGCGGCGTGCGGGCTCGGCGCGAACGTGTACGTCCTCGACAGCAGCATCGACCGGCTGCGGTACTTGAGCGACATCATGCCGGCCAACTGCTTCCTCCGGGTGTCCGGACCGTCGGCGATCCGCGAACTCGTCCCGCGCGCGGACGTCGTGGTCGGCGCGGTGCTCGACCCGGGGGCGAGGACGCCGCGGCTGGTGACCCGGGACATGCTGAAGTCGATGAAGCGGGGCGCCGTCCTCGTCGATGTGGCCATCGACCAGGGCGGTTGCTTCGAGACGTCCCGGCCGACGACTCATTCGGAGCCGACCTTCATCGTGGACGGGGTGGTCCACTACTGCGTCGCCAACATGCCCGGCGCCGTTCCGAGGACCTCCACCCCGGCCCTCACCAACGCCACCCTTCCGTACGCGCTCCGGATCGCGAACCTGGGGTGGGCCGACGCCATGCGGCAGAGCCCGGAGATCCGGCAAGGCGCCAACGTCGTCCACGGCGCGATCACGTGCAAGGGCGTCGCCGACGCCTTCGGGTTGGAGCACGTGCCGGCGGAATCGATCCTGGGCTGACGGGACGGCGGGAATCCCGCTTATACTGGAGGCACCCCCATTGCGGTTCGGGCACGCGCCTCCCGGTTCATCCGCAGGGCGGAGGAGGTTCTCCCATCCCTTGAAGCACTTTCCCTTCAGCGCGCTGGTCGGTCAGGATCTCCTGAAGAAGGGTCTCCTGGTGAACGCGGTGGACCCGTCGATCGGCGGCGTCCTCCTGCGGGGGGAGAAGGGGACGGGGAAGACGACGGCGGTGCGGTCGTTCGCGGCGGTCCTTCCTCCGAAGGAGGTGGTGGCGGGGTGCCGTTTCGGCTGCCTGAAGGGCGTCACTCCGTGCGACGAGTGCCGTGCCCGGGCGTCCGGGGGGGAGCGGCTGCGGTACGAGGAGCGTCCGGTGGAGGTGGTGGACCTTCCGCTGAACGCGTCGGAGGACCGGGTGGTGGGGAGCCTGGACCTGGAGGCGGCGCTTCGGGACGGGAGCCGGAAGTTCGAGATGGGGGTGTTGGGGAAGGCGAACGGGAACGTTCTGTACATCGACGAGGTGAACCTTCTGGACGACCACGTGGTGGACGTGCTGCTGGACGTTGCGGTGTCGGGGGTGAACGTCGTGATGCGGGAGGGAGTGAGCTACCGGCACCCGTCGCGGTTCCTGCTGGTGGGGACGATGAACCCGGAGGAGGGGGAGCTGCGGCCGCAGCTGCTGGACCGGTTCGGTCTGTGCGTGGAGATCAGCGGGGAGCGGGACGTCGGGCTCCGGAAGGCGATCGTGGAACGCGTCCTCCTCTTCGAGATGGACGACG